>JANQSM010000151.1 GCA_028284025.1 Alphaproteobacteria bacterium
ATAAAGCAGCATTGCAGGATCAGTTTGATGCGGTGGCCCGGGAATATTTAGCACAATCTGAAACATCAGAACAGGACGGGTTTTTGGAAAAAACCAGACAGCGTCTTTCTGAACTGGTGCAGGTCCGTCGGGTAGGAGAAGATGAAACTTTGCCCCCGGTGGAGCGGGCACTCAATGATGCAGAACGCCATGTCAAGGCAGGCAATTTGGCACAGGCTGTCGTAGCTTTGAAAGCCATTTCTATTGAAGCGGGTGACAAGGCAAAAGCCTGGATGGATCAAGCCCAGCAAAGAATTGATATTGAGCAACATCTTGCCGCCTTGCATTTGGATGTGATGGCTTATTTGTCGGACCCGGTGGCGGCAACAAATTAAAGGGCGGTTATGCGCGTTTTATGGTTTTTAATCAAAGTAGTGGTGGTGTTGGCTGCTGTGATCTGGCTGGCGGAACGCCCAGGTAATGTCACAGTAGAATGGCAAGATTACCAGATTAGCACTACCGTGGGCGTTTTATTGCTGATCGTTGTGTTGGTCGCAATTGCATATTCGGGCTTTGATAACTTGGTGCGCATTTTAAAAGCAGCGCCGGCCCGGTTGTTGGGGACACGCAAGGAACGCCGGCTTGAAAAAGGGCTGGACGCCCTGACCCGTGGATTTATTGGAGTCGCCAGTGGCGACGCTGTTGTGGCACGTCAGGAAGCCAAACGCGCTGATCGCTATTTAAAATCCGTACCGTTACGGCATTTGCTTTCCGCCCAGGCTGCACAATTGTCAGGAGATGAGAAAAAAGCCAAGAAAGTTTACCAAAACATGCTGCTGGAAGATCAAACCCGGCATTTAGGATTACGAGGGTTGCTGATGCAGGCCCGGCGTGACGGAGATGAAGACTCGGCCCAAGCCATTGTAGAAGAGGCTCACGAAAAAGGCATGAAAACACCCTGGGTGTTAAATGCGTTGTTTGATTTGCAGACTCGTGCCAAGGATTGGGAAAAGGCACTGATCACTGTGCGGGAAATTGAAAAAACGGCAATGTGGGAAAAACAAAAAATCAACAATCAGCGGGCGGTTTTGTATCTGGCCCTTGCTGATGTTCAAGCTGATCACTGGCAAGAAAATGTGGCTAAAGCATATGCCCAAGACCCGACTTTCCCACCGGTGGTGGCGCGCCAGGCAGAAAGTTTGCTGGAACAAAACAAGCAGCGCAAAGCCCGTAGTGTCATCATGGATGCCTGGAAAGTGAATCCACATCCTATGTTGGTAGAGATATCTGAAATTGTGACACGCAGCTATAATGAAACGCGCCATGTGCAATTTTATGAAAAGTTTGTCAAACTTCAGCCAGACCACTATTTAAGCCACCAAGCACTGGGCCGGGCAGCGTTGAAAGCCAAATTATGGGGTGTGGCACGTAATCATTTGCTAAAATCATTAAAATTGAAAAATCTTTTTGAAACGGCAAGTCTTCTGCATCATGTAGAAAAAGCTGAAGGAAAAGTGTCCGACGCTGATCCGCTGGAAAATCAGCAGTTTGATTTTGCCCCCCGTTGGGTGTGTTCATCTTCGGGCGTGCAAACTAGTCAATGGGATTATGTCAGCCCGGCAACGGGGGAATTTAATACTTTGGAATGGCAAGAAGAATGGCAGCAAGAACGCGCCAAAATGACTCTGCCAAGTGAATCTGTTGAACTATTAGCGGGGTAAGATATGCATAAAAAAATTGGCAAGGCAATTTTGTTTACAGTGGGAATTCTTTCCACCGGGCTTGCTATTCTTGGGGTGATTTTGCCTGGGTTACCGACCACCATTTTTTTGATCATTGCGGCGTGGTGTTTTGCCCGCAGTTCTGAAACATTTCATACCTGGCTTTATACTCATAAAACCTTTGGGCCTATACTGACCAACTGGGAAAAATATCGTGTCGTTCCAGTTCGGGCTAAAACCCTGATGGTGGTTTTAATGCTGACCAGTGTCAGTATTTTATTTTATCTCTACCAGACCCGGGTGTGGATTCCAGTTATTGTCACAGCTATTTTGTTGGCGGTTGCCATGTATGTTTTGCGCTGCCCTTCAAAAGTGCCCGGAAAAATAAAGCGCCAAAGCTAATGAAAAGATTATTCAGCTGATGCAGGTTGTTCTTGCTGCAAAGCAGGTTGAATCGCCTGGAAGCAAGCTGCGCGGGTAAGTTCAAATTGGTACTCGGTTACATATTCCACGCACCGGTATACATCTACGCCGCTTTGAATATAAGTGGTAATTGCTAACAATCCTTGATCCAGGCGGGTAACATCGGCATCTGACACAGTTCCCTGGGTATCTTCCACGATAGAAGCAATGGATGCACCAGGCATGATTTGCCAGAAATTGGCAAGCGCCGGGCCAGTGATGGTAAGGCTTATTAAAAATGCACATAAGGCCAGAAAATGTTTCATGGTCGCATATCCTTTATGTCAATGGATTGGATTCTCTACAGTATAGCACAGAGCAAATATCACAGCCTATAAAAAATTTGGATTAAGCCGCATTTAAGGCATTGAATTTTCAGCTTCCAACGTTAGTATCTTAGTAACAAAATTAAAAAGGCCACATTGACTATGACTGCACCTTCGCACAAGAGACCACTGTCTCCGCATCTTCAGGTTTATCGCCCGCAAATTACTTCCGTTCTGTCCATTACGCACCGCTTTGCCGGGATCGCCAATTTCTTTGGCATTTTCGTGTTTGTTTGGTGGTTGGTGGCTTTGGCAACTGGGCCAGAATATTATGATTATGTAATGGGGCATGCGACAACCCTATGGGGCAAGATTTTATTGCTCGCGTGGTCATTTAGTGTGTATTACCACATGGTCGGCGATATACGACATTTGTTCTGGGATTTTGGCAAAGGCTTCTCTCTGGAGAATGTTACCCGATCAGGCATTGCCATGGTTTTGGCCAGTATCATACTAACGCTGGCTACCTGGTGGCTGGCTGGAATGGGAGTATAAAATTATGAATGAAACCATTATGCGATCTGACTTAAGTAAAGCCCGTGGTTTAGGGTCAGCCAAGCATGGGGTGGAACATTTTATCTCTCACCGGGTTTGTTCTTTCGCATTAGTCCCACTGATTTTATGGTTTATGTATTCGTTTACGTCTCTATCCAGCTATACCTATTTTGAAATGATCAACTGGATGCAACAGCCCTGGAATATGATTGGGATGGTTTTGCTGGTAACGGTTTTTATTTATCACAACTATTTGAGCATGCAGCTGGTTTTGGAAGATTACGTGCATCATCCATTCTGGAAGTTGATGTCTTTGATGATCTTAAAATTTGTAATGGTGATTGTGGCAATCTTCGGTGTGTACAGTCTTCTTAAAATAGCATTTGGAAATATGTAAAAATGGCAAAGGCAAAAAAAACACCTAATCAAAATAAAAAAGTCACTAAAACCACTAAAGTCACTGCGGCATATGAGGTAGTTGATCATGAATATGATGTAGTCGTGGTGGGCGCTGGGGGTGCCGGTCTGCGGGCCACGTTGGGGATGGGCGCTGCCGGATTAAGCACGGCCTGTATCACCAAAGTTTTTCCAACAAGATCGCACACTGTGGCGGCGCAAGGCGGTGTTGGAGCGGCTTTGGGTAATGTGGATGGTGATAAATGGCAGTTCCATGCCTATGATACCATTAAAGGATCTGACTGGCTGGGGGATCAGGATGCCATTGAATATATGTGCCGTGAAGCCGTTCCGGCAGTGCATGAACTGGAACATATGGGGGTGCCGTTTTCGCGCACTGACAATGGCAAGATTTACCAGCGGCCTTTCGGGGGACACACCCTGGATATGGGTAAAGGTGGCATGGCACGACGGGCCTGTGCGGCAGCCGATCGGACAGGACATGCGATTTTACACACACTGTATCAGCAGTGCTTAAAGCACAATGTCAGTTTTTATGTGGAATACTTTGCCATTGATTTGATCATGGATGAAGAAGGGGCGTGCCGTGGTGTTATGGCTTGGAACCTGGATGATGGAACCTTGCACCGCTTCAAGGCAAAAATGACTGTGTTGGCCACTGGTGGTTATGGCCGGACATTTTATTCATGTACATCGGCGCACACTTGTACGGGAGACGGTAATGCCATGGCCTTGAATGCAGGTCTACCATTGCAGGACATGGAATTTGTCCAGTTTCATCCCACTGGTATTTACGGGGCTGGCTGTTTGATTACTGAGGGCGCCCGCGGTGAAGGAGGGTATCTGACTAATTCGGAAGGGGAACGCTTTATGGAGCGATATGCCCCGTCTGCCAAGGATTTAGCCTCTCGTGATGTGGTAAGCCGTGCAATGACGGTTGAAATTAATGAAGGCCGCGGGGTGGGCAACCACAATGATCATATTTACCTTCATCTGGAACATTTGGATCCTGCTGTTCTGGCAGAGCGCCTGCCTGGAATTTCAGAAACTGCCAAGGTGTTTGCTGGTGTGGATGTGACCAAGGAGCCAATTCCTGTGTTGCCGACAGTTCATTACAATATGGGGGGAATTCCCACAAACTATAAGGCGGAAGTTTTGCGCCCAACCAAGAAAGATCCGGATGCGGTCTGCCCGGGTCTGATGGCGATCGGGGAAGCCGCTTGTGTATCGGTTCATGGTGCAAATCGCTTGGGGACGAATTCTTTGCTGGATATTGTGGTGTT
>JANQSM010000182.1 GCA_028284025.1 Alphaproteobacteria bacterium
GTTATGTGTGCAATCCAGTGTTTTGACGCAAAACTCGCTAAATTTCAAGTTTTTTGTAAAAAAATTATCGCTATTTCCGAATGTCTTTTGCTGCCAAAATAATTTTTTCTGCTGCTTTTTCAATTTCTGCAGAAGTTGTCAGGCGCCCCAAACAAATACGAACACTGGCACGTATCTGGTCATCGGTTAATCCAAGAGCCTTCAACACATGTGAAGGACTGCCTGATTCTGAAGAACATGCCGATCCACTGGAAATAGCGACACTTTTAAGCTTTGAAAACAGCATTTCATTGGGCACATTTTCAATTCTAATATTCAAATTACCGGCGATGCGCTGATTTATATCCCCGTTCAGGTGAATACTATCCAAATTTTGGCTCAACGCTTCCCACATTTGCTGACGTAATGCCAAAAGCCGGGTTTCTTCCTGTTCCCGCATGCTTTCAGCCAAAGCAGATGCTTCCCCCAACCCAACACATAGGGGCGTTGGCAGCGTGCCAGAACGCATACCACCTTCCTGTCCTCCGCCGCTTATTTGTGGAGTAAGACGTACCCTGGGTTTACGGCGAACATACAGTGCCCCAATGCCTTTGGGGCCATAAATCTTGTGACCGGACAAAGATAAAAGGTCTATATTCATTTTCTCAACATCCAGGCTTATGCGGCCCAATGCCTGCGCAGCATCTGTATGAAAGTAAACCCCGCGCGATCTGCATAATGCTCCGATCTTTTCAATCGGCAAGATCACCCCGGTCTCATTGTTAACCGCCATCACCGACACCAACACCGTTTGATCCGTCAAGGCGCTTTCAATGTCTTCTAATGCCACCAGCCCATTTTTTTGAACGGGCACATAGGTCACCTTAAATCCTTGTTTTTCAAGATAGGCACACGCTGCTAAAACGCAGCTATGTTCACTTGCAAGAGTGATAATGTGGTTTTTCTCACTCTTAAAATATTCTGCGACCCCTTTAATTGCCAGATTATTGGATTCTGTCGCCCCACTGGTAAACACAATTTCTTCTGATTTGGCTGCTTTTATGCTTGCTGCAACCTGCTGACGGGCCCCCTCTACAGCAGCTTCAGCTTCCCAACCAAACCCATGTAGTCGCGAATGCGGGTTACCAAACTTTTCAGCCCAATAGGGCTGCATAGCCTCCAGTACTTTTGCATCAACCGGGGTCGTGGCTTGATAGTCCAAATAAATTCTTGAATTCGTTCCAGAAGTCATACCTCTTTCCAAATTTCCATAAATTCATCCACTTCTTCTTCGCCATTTGCCCAACCTAAACTCACACGAATGGCGCACGCTGCTTCCTGTTCATTGATACCCATTGCAAGCAATACGTGAGAAGCAGTGACTTTACCGGATGAACAGGCTGAGCCGGAAGACACCGCCACCCCCTTCAAATCAAGTTGCATCAACCGGGTTTCTGCCGGAACATCCCCAGCCAAACAGGATGTATTAGGCAAACGATCCATATTCTGACCATACACTTTCAGTCCAAGGCCTTTTTCCAGGCGATCCCGCAGACCTTTTAATGCCGCTGATTCTTGCAAAATATCTTCAATACTGTCGGCTAATACGCCAAATCCGGCAATGGCGGGAACATTTTCCGTTCCTGCCCGGCGATTGCGTTCTTGTCCCCCCCCTGTAAGAAAGGGAACCAAAGGCAGGCCTTCGCGCGCGATCAAGGCTCCCACCCCTTTGGGGCCACCAATCTTATGGGCAGAAAGCGTCATTAAGTCCACCTTTAAAGCGGCAAAGTCTACCGCCACCTTTCCATAGGCTTGCACCGCATCACAATGAATTACCCCCCCGGCCTGGTGCACAATATCAGCAGCCTCTTCCACCGGTTGAATCACCCCGGTTTCATTGTTGGCGAGCATTAAACTCACGATAAACGGGGGTTTAACCTCCTTTAATGAGCGTTTTAGCGCATCCAGGCGCACCACACCGCTTTCATCCACTGGAACAATGCGCTTATCAATAGCCGCCTGAATTATTGAATCATGCTCAATAGCTGATACAAAGACTTCATTCGCCTTAATCGCTGACAAAGCCGTATTGTTGCTTTCCGTTCCCCCGGAAGTAAAAATCACCTGTACTGGCGCTACATTAACGGAAACTGCCACAGCCGCCCGTGCTTCTTCCACCATCTGGCGCGCTTTTCGACCCGCCTGATGCACAGAAGATGGGTTGCCAATCGCATCAAATGCGCTGATACAAGCACTCTTAACCGCCTCTCGCATGGGGGCGGTCGCGTTATAATCAAAATAAATACAGTTATTTTTAGGTTTTTGCATAATCTTCTTGGTTTTGTGGCTACTTATTTGATATAACACCAACTTGATTTTTTGGGAAAGCTTTCTTATCTAGACATAACTAAATCAAAGCAAGGATTCAATCATGCCCGACATTATTTTCAATGGTCCTGCCGGCAGAATAGAGGGACGTTACCATCATAACAATGATAAAGACGCGCCATTGGCGCTGTTGCTGCACCCCCACCCGCAGCATGGGGGCACGATGAATAACAAAGTCGTGTATTCACTGTTTCATGTGTTTGCCAAGCGTGGATTCTCCGTACTACGCTTTAATTTCCGGGGTGTAGGTCGATCCCAGGGAACTTTTGACCGCGGAGAAGGGGAACTTTCCGATGCCGCATCAGCTTTGGACTGGATGCAGCAACAAAACCCGGATGCATCCCATGTTTGGGTGGCTGGATTTTCTTTCGGGTCCTGGATTGGCATGCAATTGATGATGCGCCGCCCCGAAATTAGCAGTTTTGTTAGTGTAGCGCCGCCTGCAAATATGTATGACTTTTCATTTCTGGCTCCGTGCCCGGCCTCTGGCTTAATGGTGGTGGGTGATAAGGATGATATTGTACCCTCAAATGCGGTAGAAATACTGGCCAAGAAATTACAGCATCAACGCGATATCGAAATTGATTTTCAAATGATCCCTGATGCCGATCATTTCTTTACTGATCAGCGTGATGATTTGGGAGAAATCATCAATGCTTACCTTAATTCCGCCATTGACAAGCTGCCTGAAAAACAGGTTGCCCGCAAAGGCCGCCGTAAACAGTCCAGCTAAAAATAAGGATCCCCTCCATGGCTTCTTTTTCTTCCTCATTTTTGCAAGAGATGCAATGGCGCGGGCTGATTTATCAAGGAACAGACCTGGAAGAACTGGATGCTCTGGCTGCAAAAGGCCCGATCACCGCCTATGTGGGCTATGATTGTACTGCTGATAGCCTGCATGTGGGGAATTTAATCAGCATCATGATGTTGCGCCGCCTGCAACAGGCCGGACACAAACCGATTGTATTGTTGGGTGGGGCAACCACCAAAATCGGAGACCCTTCCGGAACAGATGAAGTTCGCAAAATTCTAACCGCCGATCAGATTGAAAAAAACAAGGCGGGCATCAAACGCGCGTTTGAAAAATTCCTGACTGTGGGAAGGGACAAAACCGATGCACTGTTTGTTGATAATGCCGAATGGCTGGACAGCAAAAACTATATCGATTTTCTAAGCGAAGTTGGGCGGCACTTTACCATTAACAGTATGCTGACTTTTGACAGCGTCAAAACCCGACTAGACCGCGGACAGCCGCTGACTTTTCTGGAATTTAACTACATGATTTTCCAGGCTTATGATTTTATGGAGTTGAAAAAGCGCTATAACTGCGTCCTGCAAATGGGAGGATCCGATCAGTGGGGCAATATTGTTAATGGTGTGGAATTAGCCCGGCGCATGGCCAGCGAAACAGTATTTGGTTTAACAACCGCCCTTTTAACCACCGCATCAGGTGCCAAGATGGGTAAAAGTGCCGATGGGGCTGTGTGGCTGAATGATGACCGTTTACCTCCTTATGATTACTGGCAGTACTGGCGCAACACAGATGATGCCGACGTAGTGCGATTCTTAAAGATTTTCACCGATCTGCCAAAGGATGAGATTGATAAGCTGGCGGCCTTAAAAGGTCAGGATATTAACGAAGCCAAGAAAGTACTGGCCACCGAAGCCACAGCCCTATGCCACGGACGGGAAGCTGCTGAAAAAGCAGCACAAACTGCAACGGATACTTTTGCCGGAGCCGGTATTTCGAAAGATTTACCACAAGTTGATCTAACCCCCAACACCACCATCATTGATGCCTGTGCCAAAGCTTTTAATGAAAGCAAAGGATCTGTCCGTAAACTTATTCAAAACAATGGCATTAAGCTGAATGATCAGCCTGTCTCTG
>JANQSM010000183.1 GCA_028284025.1 Alphaproteobacteria bacterium
ACTAATCTTAGGCTTTGCAGCAATCCTGTTTAGCTGGATTCGGGAATTTTAAGAAAAATAAAGGAAAGGTCTAACGACCAATGAAACGATTGACCGGGATTGTGTAGGTCAATACGACGGACTCAGTCCCAGGGTTGCTGTCGCCCAGACTGGCATTAGAAATATGAGATACCGCCACACCCAAATTATGGCCACCGGTAAATTTGTAATACAATCCAAGTTCGGATTTAAACTCTACGGTATGTCCTAAGTCTTTCCCATCTCCGTCTCCATAAAGTCCGGCAGAAAAAGAGGGTTGCAGCATCCAGTTTTGTGACAGATCCGCATCATAACGCACCCCACCATAGCCATAAACACCGCCATCAACAGTAGCAAGCACCCCGGCATGGGGCTTAATTTCCCAGAACAGTGGCGCGCCCCAGTTATACTGAACGCGAAATTCTGCTGTGGTATTTTCATCCGCGACATCGTACACTCCGGCGGAAAGTGCCAAAGCATCCTCATCCTGGGCAGAACTATCCTGCGCCTGCGCCCCAATAGGGAGCAAAAGAGCAAGGCCCACAACAGCGGCCATTATTTTTTGTTTTTGATTCACGGGAAATCCCTATTACGTTACGTTTATTATCGTTTCTTTTTTTATAAAGGCTTTGCTGTCTTGGTGTAAACAGTTTTATGCTATATAATAAAAAAAAGATCAAAATAGAGGCAATGTGTTGAATTTTTGCTAAAGGGGCTTCTCATACAGGTGGTTTTAACTCGAAATCTTTGCTTTTTGCTGATTTTTATCTGTTTTTTTGTGACAGACCCGGCCCACGCTGTACGTGAATACACCATTTCCGGTATAGTAACCGATGTCATTGACGGTGAAACCTTTGAAATTAATAACGATCACATTGTGCGACTGGCCGGTGTGGAGGCTCCTAACCTGTCGATAGGCGATGCGCGCTTTAAACCCTGGCCCCTGGCACAGGAAGCCAAACAGGCGCTTTCTGACCTAATCCTTAATAAAAAAGTAGATGCAACCTATGCAGCCAGTAACACAGATCGCTATGGCCGGATTCTGGCTCAAGTTTATATCGCAGATAATTCTGGCCGCTGGGTGCAAGGAGAAATGCTGCGCCAGGGCTTTGTTCGGGTTAACACCTATGTTCATACCCGGAAACTGGGGGATCTTATGCTAAAATTTGAGCGCCTGGCCCGAGAAAGTAACAACGGGATCTGGGCACATTATTTTTATAGCATTATCCCACCAGACAAAGCCGTGAATTACATTGGTAAATTTAAGATTATCGAAGGGTCGGTGCTAAGCGTGCGGACTTCCAATAAAACAACCTACATTAACTTTTCCAATGATAAAAAATATGGATTTAGTGCCTATGTTAATCCAAAGGCAGCCAAACTTGGATTATCACAATCCTTTTTATCTGCCTTAAAAAACCGCAAAATCCGGGTCAGAGGTTGGTTGCGACAGGACAATTCCGGGCCATACATTCAAATCACCCACCCGGAACAAATTGAAACTAACCCGTAAGTCGCTAGTCTTCCAGAAAAAGGTCTTGTGGTGTAGTAACGCGGGCACTTAGTTCTTTTTTCAACTTTTCTAGTGCCCGGCTTTCAAGTTGACGTACCCGTTCCTTGCTAACACCTAATTGCTCACCCAAAGTTTCCAGCGTTTTAGATTCTTCATTCAAACGCCGTTCCCGAATGATATGTTGCTCCCGGTCAGAAAGATGGCCTAAGGCTTCTTCCAACCAGCGAGTTCGCGTGTTCCCATCCCGAATCCCAATGATAACTTCATCAGGTGCCGGACGATCATCGGGGAGAAGATCCTGCACACTGCGGGCCTGGTCTTCATCGGCTTGCACGGGTATATTCAAAGAACTATCTGGTCCACTAAGACGCATCTCCATCGTTTCTACATCCTTCAAGCTTACATCCAATTCCTTGGCAACCTTTGACCGGCCCTCAACTCCGAAAGTTTCGCGTGTTTCTTCTTCAATGCGCGAACGCAACCGCCGAAAGTTAAAAAATAAAGATTTTTGCGCTGCTGTTGTGCCGGTACGCACAATGGACCAATTTCGCAGTACGTAATCTTGAATAGAAGATCGAATCCACCAGTTTGCATACGTTGAGAAGCGGACTTCACGAGTGGTTTCAAACCGGTTAGCAGCCATCATCAATCCGATATTTCCCTCCTGCACCAAATCGCTGAAGGGTAAACCATAATTTTTAAACTTTTTGGCTGTACTCACCACCAGGCGCATATAAGGTTTTACTAACTTGTGTAAAGCAGCCTCATTACCATCTTCTGTCCACCCCCGGGCAAAGGCATATTCATCTTCGCGGGACAAAAGGGGTTCCTGCATAGTAGATTGAATATAAGCAAGATTGGATTTGTGAGTTTTTGAGTCTTCGATATGCGCCATACGTTCAGTCCTTTAATCGTAGATGATTTATGTTACATCCTTACTATTGGCAAGAAATACAAAAAGGTTACGTATTGTTCAAAATAAAAAAAACCGCCCAGTAAACTGGACGGCTTTTTAAAAAATTTTGTCGTAAACTGTTAAGCTGCCTTGCCCATCACTTCCTCTAGATGGCGTGATGCAGACTCAATGTCCATTTCTTCAATGGCAGCATATTCACGCGCCAAACGGTCAAGTGCCGTTTGATAAATCTGACGCTCAGAATAAGACTGTTCCGCCTGGCTTGTTGGACGGAAAAGTTCCCGAACAACTTCGGCGATAGAAACAGGATCACCAGATTTAATGCGTGTTTCATATTCCTGGGCACGGCGCGACCACATCGTGCGACGCACGCGCGGCTTGCCTTTCAGCTTTTTCATAACATTGCCCATAGTTTCCTTGCTAGAAAGAGCGCGTAAACCTGATTTTTGTGCATTACCAACCGGCACACGCAATTTCATGCGCTCTTCTTCAAATTCAATTACAAATAGGCGAACTTCACTCCCTGCAATCTCCTGAGTTTCCAAACCTTTGATTTGCCCCAAACCATGCTTTGGATAAACAACAAACTCACCAGGATTAAACGTTTCAATAGTTGTCATGTCAGACACTCTCTCCATTCTTAGTGTTTAAGATTTTTCTAAAAGTATTAAAAGATGTGCTTGAATACCATGCACCCCCTTAATTTCGCGCCTACTATATCAAAAAAATCGCCTTTTCGCAAATCTTTTTTATAATATTATTTCGGCATCACTCTTTCGCTGGCTTATCAGAAAAATGCTGCGGATACTTGTTTTTCAGGTCTTTCCAATCATCTGCATCTGCTGGTGCCTCTTTCTTGCGATTAATATTCGGCCACTTTTCCGACATTTCCCGATTTATCTCTACCCAGTCTTGCGCCCCGGGGGCTGTATCCGGCTTAATCGCTTCCACCGGGCATTCAGGTTCGCAAACACCGCAATCAATGCACTCATCTGGATGAATCACCAGCATATTTTCACCCTCATAAAAGCAATCCACCGGGCATACTTCCACGCAATCAGTGTATTTACAGCGAATACATGCATCATTGACAATATATGTCATTTTTTAAAATCAACTTTCGTTTCCATGATTTATGGGGTCAATATTGGCATTATAGCTGATTTGTCAACAGTTTGTTTGTTGTAATTTTTGGCAATGTTTATTGACTTGGCGCTGTGAAAATCTTATGGCAAGGTTGGGGCTTATGAGCAAATTAGCTGTAGTTATTCTGGCCGCTGGTAAGGGAGAGCGCATGCAATCCCCTTTACCTAAGGTCATGCACAAAATTGCCGGCCTGGAAATGGTGCGCCATGTTACTTTACTGGCAAATCATTTGAAGGCTGAAAAAACCGTTGTCGTTATTGGGGAGGATATGGAAGACGTGAAGCAAGCCGTCCATCCGGCAGATACGGTTGTGCAGTCTCCCCCCCGTGGCACTGGCGATGCCCTAAAACAAGCCTATGATAAATATTTAAAAAAATTTGACGGCACTGTGTTGGTTATGTTTGGGGATACCCCCTTGATTTCTCTTGCCACCTGCCAAAGTCTTATCCGTACTTTGGAATCCGTCACTGACCCAGCGGTTGCTGTTTT
>JANQSM010000193.1 GCA_028284025.1 Alphaproteobacteria bacterium
TTTCATGCATACCAAGACCCGCTGTTTGGGAACGAAGTGCTTGTGCAACCGGGCGCATGGTCTGGACGAATTCTGCTGCAATGCGCGCATGATCCGGGAAAACGTATTTGCCTTGCGTATCTTCTAAAAAGTAATTCTGCTTAAGATATTCTTTTTGCGCCAGAGTATTTATTTTCTCTATGTTGCGGATGGCTTCGCGTACCTGAGATTCAGAATCCCCCGTGGCACTGATATTTAAGCCATTGGCTGTTTCTTGAATACTAACTTTTACACCTTTTAAGGTATTCACGTACTGGCGTACTCTGGACATGATAAACTGGTTGGCTTCTTCATTTGAATACGGACGGAATTGCGTTAATCCTTTTTCCAGCTCATCATTTGGGAGAATAAAGGACAGATTGATCGGTTCATGCTTGTAATCAAAATAAACATATTGAAACTTGGTGCGATCCCCCAGTTTCAGGGTTTGAAAATGCTTTTGCCCGTCCGCCAGAGCCGTTCCTGCCAGACATATGCTAATACCAACCAAAAGAAAAGATAAAAAATTGCGCATAGTTTTATTTTTTTAACAAATAATTATAGCATAAATTCTTAAAATTCCAAAGACAAAGAAACATCAATATCCATAGAAATATCCACGGCGGGGGCAGATTGGGTAATGCGTCCAACGGAAATAAAGTCTACGCCAGTTTCAGCAATATCCTTGATGGTTTTTAATGTGACACCACCAGAAGCTTCCAGCTTGGTTTTGCCCTGGTTCATTTCCACTGCCTGGCACAGTAAAGGAACATCCATATTATCCAGCATAATGGTTGTGGCCCCTGCTTCCAGCGCTTCACCAACCTGCTTTAAGGTTTCGCATTCCACTTCAATATTTTTGTGCCCAGCTCCTTTGGCTTTTTGCACAGCTTTGAAAACCCCACCCGCAATAGCAATGTGATTATCCTTGATTAAAATTGCGTCATACAGGCCCATGCGATGATTTTTTGCCCCGCCACACTGGGTGGCGTATTTTTCTAAAGCCCGTAATCCAGGGGTGGTTTTACGGGTATCGAGCAATTTTGCACGGGTATGCACAATATGAGAGGCGTACTCTGCCGTTAACGTAGCAATACCAGACATGTGCTGCAAAAAGTTAAGCGCCACGCGTTCTGCTTTCATCAAGCTTTTTACCGGGCCTTCAATTGTGGCTAACAGGGTTTTGACAGGCATGGGTGTCCCTTCCTGGGCCACAGGCACATAAGAAAGGTTGGCATCTACTTTGTTAAAAACCCGGCCGGCGATGTCCAGTCCACAAATGACGGCTTCCTGTTTTAAAGTAAGCTTGGCTCTGGCAGAGCTGTTTTCGTTTAATACTGCATTAGTTGTGATATCGCCCTTACCTATATCTTCTTCCAGGGCATTGGCAATAATTTTATCAAGCAGTACCGTGTCTAAATCCATTGCTTTACTTTATCTTATTTTGCTGGAGGCGGGGACATTGCCAGCATTTTCTCCAAAGAATGGCGGGCGCGATCCATCAAATTGGCATCCATTTCAATGCGGGGGGCTTTGTTCACCATGCACAAATAAATTTTTTCCAAAGTATTCAGTTTCATAAAGGGGCAATTGGCACAGTTACAATTGCCATCTGCCCCCGGGGCAGCGATAAATTCTTTATCTGGATTGGCTTTGCGCATTTGATGAAAAATACCCTGTTCCGTGCCGACAATAAATTTCTTAATCGGGCTATCCGTTACATATTTTAACAAGGAAGATGTGGATCCCACATGTTCAGCCATGTCCAGAACATCAGGAGGGCACTCCGGATGGGCAATAAAAGCAGCCTCCGGGTGTTGCACCATCAGCTTGGTAATTTCTTTGGCAGAAAACTGTTCATGTACAATGCAGGTTCCTGGCCAAAGCACCATGTTACGCCCGGTCTTTTTAGCCAGATATCCGCCCAGATATTTGTCAGGGGCAAACAAAATCCCTTTGTCTTGCGGGATCTGGTTGACAATATATTCTGCGTTGGAGGATGTAACAACAATATCGGTCAGAGCTTTGACTTCGGCAGAAGAATTAATATAGGTCAGTGAAATATGGTCTGGATATTGTGCCCGCCAGGCCTTGAATTTGTCAGGCGGGCAGGAATCTTCCAGCGAGCATCCAGCTTTTTCATCCGGGAAAATCACTGTTTTGCCAGGGCTTAGAATTTTGGCGGTTTCTGCCATAAATTTAACTCCCGAAAATACAATCACATCCGCTTTTGTCGCAGCAGCCTTACGGGATAAGTCCAGGGAATCTCCTACAAAATCGGCAATATCCTGAATATCATCTTCCTGGTAATAGTGTGCCAGGATCACTGCGTTCAGGTCTTTTTTCAGTCTCAGAATTTCTTCTTCCACATTAAAGTCCAAAGCGAAATTTTCCTCGCTTCTGGATTCTTCATCGGGAAGGATAACAGTATTTAACATTAGCATCACCTGGTATTAAACGAGTCCTTATATACCGTTTTAAGTACACAATCAATATAATGCGTTTTAAAAAGGATTAAAGATCGGCTTCTGGGCGTAAAGAATAGCAGATTGAACTTTTTAGTTGACATTTATCCTTTTAGGATATACCCTTTGCGGAAAATTAACATAGGCAAGGTTTTGTATGAGTGGTATTTTTAAAAGAGTCCTTCTTCCTGTGGCAGCACTAGGGGTAGCTTTTTTTTACACGGTAAATAATCGTCCTGAACCTTCGCAGCCTGCCCCTTTGCAACTTGAGCCTTTGACACCCGAATCTTCACCAGAAGAAACAATTCCTCTTCTTGTAGATAAGCAGAGTTCACTTAGAGGTCTTAATCTAAAAATTTATGAAGAACAGCTAGAAAAAGTGGGCAATATTGGTTCTGGCGCGATATTTGGAATTTCTTGCGTGGGTTTTTTAGTACTTTTGGTCGTGCTTGGTGTAACGGGTGTATGTATGGAGGATACTAAAAGAGGCTCTTCTGAATCAGAAGGTTGTGTAGGCTGCTTGGGAGGACTTGTTTTTCTAATGCTTTTAGCAACACTTATAAACAGTGGATATAAATTTGGGGTTTCAAAACCGGGACAACAACGTCAGCAGATCATGACAGAAAAATCGTTCGGGGCCTTGATTGTTAAAGATGCTTTTGAGAGGCGCCATAAAAATCCTAATTTCAGGGGAAGTGGACCAAAAATAATATCTTTTGAAGAGTATTTAGCACGAAGAGGTTTTACATTAGCTGAATTCCAGCAAACCTTTCCCGATGCATTAGAGCGTTTCAGTAAAATGGAATATCCATATTCAGGCACAAATATATATGGTGATTTGAATACTTGTAGGGCTTGGTTAGATGCTATTAGCACTCCTCCATCATCAGAGCCATTATCACTTCATGAGACTAATTCAACTCCCTTAGTACTTTCTGTTGGAAGCTTGGGGCGGTTCCGCGCTTAAATTTTTGTAAAATGATAAGAGACTTATTCGCTGACAGTACGTTGGATATCAGTAAACCAGACTAAGCCGTCAGCGGCCAGGTCAGCGCCATTTTGTAGCATGGATTTAATACCCATTTTTCTTGCTGCTTTATTTAAAGCGGTCAGTGTCGGAGATTCCAGAATTACATCACGCAGGGCATCATCCATCAGCATGAGTTCCCCAATCGGGATGCGCCCTTTATATCCAGTTCCATCACATTTTTTGCATCCGTGGGGAGCAAAAACCTGTTTTGGTATATCTGCTCCCTGATTTTTAAGAATTTCTTCCAGTTCCTTTGAAACAGGTTCCGGTTTCTTGCAGGCATCACACAGTTTACGAACCAGGCGCTGGGCGTAAACGCATGTGACACTGTTGGCGACATCCACAGCAGGGACACCCATGTTAATCAGGCGTAAAATAGTTGCAGGCGCTGAATTGGTATGCAGAGTTGTCAGAACCAGGTGTCCGGTCATGCTGGCTTCTACGGCAATTTCGGCAGCTTCTACGTCGCGGGTTTCTCCGATCAGGATGACATCCGGGTCATGACGCAAGATAGTTTTTAAAATGGCGGCGTAAGATAGACCTTTGGCCTGCTCCAGCTTTAATTGGGTCAGTCCTTCCACATTGTATTCAATCGGGTCTTCGACGGTGATAATCTTGCGGGTCGCATCATTAATTTCCTGCACAGAAGCATAAAGCGTAGTAGTTTTTCCCGATCCGGTTGGGCCGGTAACAAAAATCAGCCCCTGATGGGCCTTGATGGCTTTGCGCAGACCTTCAAGAATATGAGGTTGCAGGCCCATGTCATCCAGTTTCATTACGGTCGGTGCTGATGCCAGCAGGCGCACCACCGTGTCTTCCATATTGGGGGTAGGTAAAACACTGACCCGCATGTCCACGGGTTTTCCGTCTTTGGTTTCATGCTCAAACCGGCCTTGTTGCAGGACGCCTTTTTGCATCGGATCAATCCCGCTGATAAATTTGATGCGGGAAACTACGAGATCCATTTTCTCACCTGTTAGGCGGGCCCATTCGCGCATCATGCCATCCAGGCGCACACGCAGCACACCTTCATCGCCGCGACGTTCAAAGTGCAGGTCGGATATGCCCAAAGCCAGGGATTCATCAACCAATGGATTAATAAAGTCCTGGGCGTGTGTAAAATCAAGCGGTAGATCAACTGCCATAGCCCTAGAGTGATGAAACTAAGCGGCGATGTAAAGATAAATTATTACCTCGTTCACAAGGAAAGAGGAGAAATTTTTCTCCCAAACCCCTTGCATTTTCTGAAAAAGTACGTATAAAGAGCATTCTTAAATTCACACACAAGGGTGGGTTTGGGTTTTGAGACAGAAACTCTAATCCGTTCGGTGAGGCGAAAAGCCTTTGAAACCCTTGTGGAGGTTCAACCGAAAAAGGAGTTATAAATGAGTAAGATTAATCTACCTACCTTTACGATGCGTCAGCTTCTGGAAGCAGGCGTTCACTTTGGCCACAACACCCGTCGCTGGAATCCGAAAATGGAACAATACATTTTTGGGACGCGCCATAATGTCCACGTGATTGATTTGCAAAAAACCGTGCCGATGTTGTACCAGGCACTGGAAGTGCTTGTCCGTGTAGCAGAAAACGGGGGGCGTATCCTGTTTGTGGGAACCAAGCGCCAGGCTTCTGAGATTATTGCAGAAAGCGCCCGCAAATCTGCCCAGCACTTTGTAAATCACCGCTGGCTGGGAGGAATGCTGACCAACTGGAATACCGTTTCTAAATCCATTGGCCGTTTGAAAGAACTGGATGAAGTTTTGGCCGATGAAGAGAATTCTGGCCTGACCAAGAAAGAATTACTGAATCTGACACGTGAACGTGAAAAGTTAGAGCTGGCTTTGGGCGGAATTCGCGAACTTGGTGGGACACCGGACCTTTTGTTTGTAATTGATACTCAGCGCGAGCACATCGCTGTGAGTGAAGCAAAAAAACTGGGCATTCCCGTGATTGGTGTGATCGACACGAACTGTGATCCGGATGATATTGATTATCCAATTCCAGGAAATGATGATGCCATGCGGGCTATTCAACTTTATTGTGATCTGGTTCGAGATGCCATTCTGGAAGGGATTCGTCGTGAGATGGGACGTTCCGGTATGGATGTAGGTGCAATGGAACAGCCGCCTGCAGAAAAATTGAAAACAGGTGCCAAGAAGGAAGATAAGAAGGAAGATAAAGCTGAATCCAAGGATAAAGCGACTCCGGCAAAGAAGAAGCCCGCAGCAAAAGCAAAAAAGGCTGATTCTGTAAAAAAGTCTGATTCAAAAGCCGATGATAAGGCAGCTGCTAACGAATCAGACAATGGAACACCTGAAGAGAAAAAGGCAGCCTCTGCCTAAATCTTAAATTAAATATTTAATTCTAACCAAAGGATTTGACCATGACGATTACAGCGGCACAGGTAAAAGAGCTTCGTGAAAAAACTGGGGCAGGCATGATGGATGCTAAAAAAGCCCTAACCGAAAACGGCGGTGATATGCAAACTGCTATTGACTGGTTGCGGGAAAAAGGATTGGCAAAAGCAGCCAAAAAATCTTCCCGTGCCGCAGCTGAAGGTCTTGTGAGTGTTACTACTGAAGGAAACCGTGGAGCGGTAGTAGAAGTAAATGCTGAGACTGATTTCGTTTCTCGCAATGAGCAGTTTCAGGATTTTGTCAAAACCGTGACGCAAATCGCGATTGAAAATAATGGATCCCTGGATGCCGTTTTGGGGGCTGACTATCCAAATACAGGTCGAACGGTTACAGATGAGCTGACTCATCAGATTGCTACGATTGGTGAAAACATGACTGTACGCCGCTGTGATTATCTGTCAGTTTCTAAAGGGAT
>JANQSM010000155.1 GCA_028284025.1 Alphaproteobacteria bacterium
GACTTCCTTTGCTCTTTTAAATCTTTTTATCGGGGTGATCGTAAACGCAATGCAGCACGGACAGATGGGTCAGCTCCTGGAAAGTCAGGAAGAACAAACAGATCTGGAAGAAAAGGTTCTGAGAGAAGTGCGCGAGATACGCAAAGAGATTCAAGACCTCAAGAAGAACCTTTAATCTTGGCTATAGCTTTAGGAATTTTCACAATCAAATCTTCCGCAATCAGGCCCGCACCACATTCTTGTGCTGTTTCGCCGTGAATATATGCACCAGCGCAGGCTGCATCAAACACAGACATGCCTTGAGCAATCAAGCTGGTTATCAGACCAGCCAGTATGTCACCTGACCCGGCGGTTGCTAGTGTGGCTGGGGCATTGGTATTCACAACCACCTGCCCGGTTGTGTCGGCAACCAATGTCTCATGGCTTTTTAATAAAACCGTGCACCCTGCGGTCTGCGCCGCAGCTTTTATTCTTTCTTCCCGGGATCCTGTAACAGAAAAAATTCGGGCAAATTCTCCCTCATGGGGGGTTAGCACACAATTCTCATGAAGCATCTGCATCAAGTCTTCCGGGTTTGATTCAAACACCGACAGAGCGTCCGCATCCAGGATGCACGGCTTACCCGTTTCTAATGCGGCCAAAGTTATGTGCTGCGTGATTTCATTCACTCCGGCACCTGGCCCAACCAAAAGCGCCGTAACGCGTTCATCCTCAATTATTTTTGAAAACCCCTCAACATTTTCGATTTGTTTTACAATCATGCCGGGTTCAGCCTGTGCATAGGTTTGATAGGTATCTGGGAATGAAACCAACACCAGCATTCCAACACCTGCCCGGCGGGCCGCTAAAGAAGCAAGGCGGGCCGCACCCGTCATCGGTCCGCCATATACAACCGCAAATCCGCGATCATACTTGTTCATGTCATCGGTAAGTTGAGGCAGTTTATCCTGCCAGAAAGAAGCTTCATTCTCTATCATTGAGCAGGCTGAATACCATCCCGGTAAGACTCATCCTTATAAATAATGATCTCATTCTGATGGGCATAACCAAAATTGCGGCGAATTTGTTCGTCCAGCATATCCACATCCAGGCTTTTGGGGTTCATTAATGAAACTCTGTGTTCAAGTGCTTCACGGGTTGTACGAAGCTGAAGCAACTCTTCCTGATTAATCGTAATTTCTTTTTTGAGCTGAATCAAAGAAAACAGGCCGCGATCCCCGCTTAAGGCATGATAGGAAAAGTAGAACACCAGAAACACCGCCAGAGACGGTAACCATGCCCCCTTTATACGGTCAACCATATCATGCAACATACTAAATATTGTGTTAGAAACCGGCGATTAAGTCAATGAAATACAAGTATTCCTAACTCGCCTTTTTCAGTTTAGGCTTTTTTGTTGCCTGAACTTTCAAAAAAGACCCCGCATACGTAGCGGCTGCTCCCAATTCCTCTTCGATACGAAGTAACTGATTGTACTTGGCTGTCCGGTCTGTGCGGCATAATGATCCCGTTTTAATCTGCCCGGCATTGGTTGCCACCGCAAGGTCAGCAATTGTGGTATCCTCCGTTTCGCCAGACCGGTGAGAAATAACTGCGTTGAAATTTGCGCTTTGTGCCATACGTACCGCATCCAAAGTCTCCGACAAAGTACCGATCTGATTTACTTTTACCAAAAGTGCATTGGCGGATTTTTCTTCAATTCCCCGCGATAGGCGTTCAGTATTTGTCACAAACAAATCATCCCCCACAAGCTGGATATGTCCAAGCTCTGCAGTCAGCTGGTTCCAACCATCCCAGTCATCTTCGGCCATTCCATCTTCAATAGAAATAATCGGGTAATTGGCACACAAATCTGCGTAGTATTCTACCATCTTGGTGGAAGACAACTTTTTGCCTTCACCTTTCAGGTTATAAGTCCCCTTATCATAAAATTCAGTGGATGCTACATCCAGGGCTAAGGCCACGTCTTCACCGGGAACATAATCAGCAACTTCAATAGCTTTAACCACAAAATCAAGTGCTTCCTTGGTGCTGGAAAAATTAGGCGCGAATCCCCCTTCATCTCCAACATTAGTGTTATGACCTGCATCTTTCAGCAATTTCTTTAAGGCATGAAAAATCTCTGCTCCGGCCTGCAAACTTTGGGCAAAAGAATCAGCCGCCACCGGCATCACCATAAATTCCTGAACATCCACTGCATTATCTGCGTGTGCCCCCCCATTCAAGATGTTCATCATTGGCACCGGCATCACATGAGCATGGGTCCCACCAATGTAACGATACAAGGGCATACCTAAAGCTTGCGCACATGCCTTAGCACAGCCTAGACTCACGCCTAAGATAGCATTGGCACCTAAACGGGACTTATCATCGGTTCCATCTAGCTCAATCAGCATTTTATCAATGGCTACCTGGTCAATCGCATCAAAACCTTCCAGGGCATCGAAAATTTCAGTATTCACAGCTTTAACAGCCTGTTGCACTCCCTTGCCAACATAGCGATCTTTATCTCCATCGCGTAATTCCAGTGCTTCATATGCGCCGGTAGACGCACCTGATGGAACAGCCGCCCGGCCCATAGCACCGGATTCCAGTGTAACATCTACCTCAACTGTTGGATTTCCACGCGAATCCAGAATTTCTCTGGCCTGAATATCATAAATAACCGTCATGCTATTTTCTTCTCCTCTATTTTGAATCAAGCAGCTTTTGTAGCTATACCTTCATACCCTTTGGCCAATTTGTCATAGGCCAATAGAGTTTCAATCAATGGTCTTATTTCATTTAAGGGCACTTGATTCGGTCCGTCGCTAAAAGCTTCTGCTGGATTAGGGTGCGTTTCCATAAATACGGCAGCAACACCAATTGAGACAGCAGCGCGTGCCAAAGTTGGAATAAATTCCCGCTGCCCACCAGAACTGGTGCCTTTACCGCCAGGTTGCTGCACAGAGTGCGTAGCATCAAACACCACAGGATAACCAGTTTCTGCCATTTGCGGTAATCCACGCATGTCAACAACCAGCGTGTTATAGCCAAAGCTGGTGCCACGTTCACATAACATCACATTGGTGTTGCCAGCTTCTTCCATTTTTTTCACAACATTTTCCATGTCCCAGGGCGCCATAAACTGGCCCTTCTTAACATTTACTGCTTTGCCAGTTTTAGCCGCAGCCACCAAAAGATCTGTCTGGCGACACAAGAATGCCGGAATTTGCAATACATCTACTGCCTGGCCAACAGCTTCACACTGGTCTGGCAAGTGCACATCCGTAAGCACCGGACAGCCAAACTGATCTTGCACTTCTTGCAAAATCTTTAATCCTTCATCCATACCAACCCCACGCTTGGATTTAATACTGGTACGGTTAGCCTTATCAAAAGAAGATTTATAAATCAGATTTACACCCAAATCCTGCGCCATTTTAGTCAAGGTCTCACCCGTTTGCATGGCTAAATCCCGGCCCTCAATAGCGCATGGCCCAGCGATTAATGTCATAGGTAAATTATTGGCAATTTTAAAAGATCCGACAGTGACCTGTTTCATTATACTAACCTCGCGTTTGCTAAAGCTGCTCCAATAAACGATGTAAACAATACATGTGGTTCAAAAGGTTTGGATTTCAATTCTGGGTGAAACTGCACCCCGACAAACCAGGGATGATCTGCCCGCTCAATAATTTCTGGCAGTTCACCGTCCGGAGACATTCCAGAGAAAATGACGCCTGCCTCTTCCAGCTGTGGCAAATAATTTGTGTTAACTTCATACCGATGGCGATGACGTTCAGAAATATCCGTCTTTCCATAAATCTTGTGCACTTGGGTACCCTCTTTCAGCTTGGACGGGTATGCTCCCAAGCGCATGGTTCCCCCCAAATCACTGTTATGGGTGCGTGTAATTTTCTCTGCCCCCTTTGCCCATTCCGTCATCAAACCAACAACTGGTTCATCGGTGGGGCCAAATTCCGTAGTATTGGCTTTTTCAATACCGCACAAATTACGTGCTGCTTCAATAATCGCCAGTTGCATTCCAAAACAAATCCCGAAATAAGGAATATTATGTTCCCGTGCAAAACGAACAGCAGCGATCTTTCCACGAGAACCCCGCTCTCCGAATCCACCTGGAACAAGAATACCATTCACTTTTTCCAGGTATGGTGTGACTTTATCCGGCTCTTGTTTAAACAAGTCAGAATCAATCCATTCAATGTTCACAAGTACTTCGTTGGCGATCCCTCCATGAATTAGGGCTTCTGACAAAGATTTGTAAGAATCCAGCAGGCTGGTATATTTTCCAACAACGGCAATGGTGACCTCACCTTCAGGTTTTTGCAGAGTATTTACAATTTTTTCCCAGCGGCTTAGGTCCAGCTCTCTCTCAACCGGCAGATCAAAGTAATTTAAGACACGGTCATCCAATCCTTCAGCATGGTATGTAATCGGCACCCCATAGATATGTTCTACACTTGGCGCAGCGACAACATCCTCCTGCTTAATATTGCAAAAAAGGCCAATTTTCTGACGGGCATCCTCCTCAATCGGATGTTCAGATCGGCACAGCAAAATATCTGGCTGAATCCCCACCGATAACAATTCTTTTACTGAATGTTGGGTTGGCTTGGTTTTAAGTTCCCCTGCAGCAGAAATATACGGAAGCAGCGTCACATGGATAAACATAGTGTGATCCCGCCCCAGTTCATTACGCAATTGGCGGATGGCTTCCAGGAATGGCAAGCTCTCAATATCCCCAACAGTTCCCCCAATTTCAATCAGAACAAAGTCTGTGTCTTCCACATCATCAATAATGGATTCTTTAATTTTGTCGGTAACGTGTGGAATTACCTGTACAGTAGCGCCTAGATAGTCCCCGCGCCGCTCGCGCGCCAACACTTCGGAATATACTTTCCCTGTGGTTACATTATCATTTTTACGCGCCGCAACGCCTGTGAAGCGTTCATAGTGACCAAGATCAAGATCTGTTTCTGCACCGTCATCCGTTACATAGACCTCTCCATGCTGATAGGGGCTCATGGTCCCAGGATCAACATTCAGGTAAGGGTCCAGCTTACGCAACCGTACGGAATAACCGCGAGCTTGCAGCAATGCGCCTAAACTGGCCGAAGCAATCCCTTTGCCCAATGAAGAGACAACCCCCCCGGTGATAAAAACGAATCGGGGAGTTTTGTTTTTTTGATCTGTCATGTTATTCCGCTATCGGTACTGCCGGTTTTTCATTCACCGGAGCTTCATCTTGCATGTCAATTTGTTGCGCAGGCAACGCCGGTGTATCCATTCTATCAAGCAACGATCTGGAGGATGAGTTCTGAGAAGCCAAAACCCCCAGTATAATACTTGTAATCATAAACCCGGTTGCCAGGATAGCAGTCATACGAGTCAGCAAGTTAGCTGTTCCTCGACTGGACATGAAATTGCCCATACCGCCACCGCCGCCACCAATTCCTAAACCACCGCCTTCACTGCGCTGTAGCAGAATAACGCCAATCATAGCCATAGCCAGAATAAGGTGAATAATCAAAAGTATCGTCGTCATAAGTTTAATGCCTTATAAAAAAGGAAATACATACACATATTCAGCGCATTACGCAATGTGTTTTATATCGTTTTCTTCAAAAAATCCAGAAGCAGCGCCAATTAATGCACAAAAATCGTCCGCAATCAGGCTTGCACCACCAATTAATCCACCATCTACGTTGTCTGTGGCGAAAATTTCCGTGGCATTTGATGGTTTGACTGACCCACCGTACAGAATACGGAATTCATCCCCCTTATAGCCAGATTTCATGTCACCCAGCATAGAT
>JANQSM010000216.1 GCA_028284025.1 Alphaproteobacteria bacterium
CTAAAGTGGAACATACTTTGACCGAAGATCATGCTCCCAAGGAAGAGAGCACAGAAGAATCCCATGAGGATCAGCCCGCAACCGATTAACACTAAAAAAAGTGTAGCAAGTTGTGAAAATAGTCATATTCCAGATCTTTGCGGCCAGGGTCTGACGTTTTATCCCGTAGATCCTGAATAAGGGTGTCAATCTTGTTAAGTTTGCCCCGATCAGGAATTACAATGGACTGGTCAGACTGCACTTGCACTCCGGGCATGAGAGATGATCCAGTCGGCAGAGAAATCATGCCGCGGGCCATGGACTGGCGGATCATGTTTTTTAGCTCTTCCAGTGCTTCGTTCAACAAAGCAACCACTTCTGTTTGCATGCGGGTCGCATTTATAGCATCTGAACGCTTTAAATCTAGCAATGCATCCTTGGCAGAAGATGCCGCCAATGGCAACCGAATGGGCGGGGTTATACCAATATCCATTGCAAGATTGGTGATATAGTCCTCCAGTTCCTGAATAATTTTTGTCTGTGGTTTAACTTGCTGCTGAGTCAGTTTCTCTACACGTTCCAGTGAAATTTCCTTTTGAATGGCAAAGGTTTTTTCCAGGACTTTTTGCTGCTTGTCACGAATATTAGCCAGATCCTTGATAAAGGTCAGTGCTTTTTGCAATTGTTGATTAGCCCCGTTGGCAGACTGCATATTTTCCAGCGCATTTTGTAATTCAGCAAACATTTGTGACAAGGTGTCAAACTGGCCAGTACGCGCCAAATCTTGCAAGTAATCAACAAATCCCATCAAATCCTGACCGCTTAGGGCATTCATGTCCATCAAGCCTTGCAACATTTCCGGGTCCATTTCCTTGCCCATTTGCGCTTGCATTTGCTGATACACTAAATTGGCAATGGTGCGTCGGTATTGCTCCAACAGCTGGTTGATAGCATCATAATCTCCGCGCGCAATGGCATCCAGAATGTTGTCTTCCAGCTGGCGCAACTGTTTAATTGCCAGAGAAAACCCTCCATCTTCAATGTCCACCGCAATATCCCATAACAGGCCTGCCGTTTCAGGGACGTATTTACCCTGTTTGTCATAGGCCAAACGTTTGTGCGCCACCCTTAAGGCCAAACCGATTTTTGAATTATTTAAATAACGAGTCGGATCTTGCGATAATTGCAAAAGGTTTAAAGAAATCTGATTTCGCTGTGCCAGCGGATCTTCTAACAACATCTTGCGGGCACTGATCAGTTCTTTGGCAGTGGGGTGTTTGAATTCTTTTTCCGGCAACGCGACAACCAATATATCTGAGACTCCCGCATTCCCCGCGGCATCTTTGGCTACAATGGAAAGCTCAACCTCCCGCCCCGCCAAAGGTGAGCTGACCAGATTTTTATAGGCGGTAAAATCCCCTTCCTTCGGGGCATTCTGCGCCAGAGTCAGTTCTTCTGTTTGCTCCCCTCCGCTGACTGGATCATGCAAAACGACTGTTAACTGAGTAATGCCAAAATCATCCTGCACGTAATAGGGAATCGCAAGGCTATCGCGCTGGGTTGTGTAGGGAACATCCCGAAATGCCACGTGAGGGGGTTGATCTGCAATCACCTCCAAAGTCCATTTACCCACCAATTGCCAGTCAGAAAAAATGCGCACGGTTGTTTTGCCCAGTTCCTCCAGTGGCACAAGGTAATGATGCCCTAAATCATCTTTAGGTAAAACTTCTTCTCCATCCAAAGTGACACGGTTGCCCTGTACGGCAGATTCCCAAATAACTTTCAAAACACTATGCTGATGAATAGATGCCGGATTCTGGTTCTGGCCAACGGTTAAGTATACCGGTGGCAAATTGGTGTATACTGGCCGGTCAATCCAGATTTTTAAGGGTTGACCGTTTATCCCTGCCAGCTGATTCAAGGTCAGCTGTACCCCCTGTTTTAAAGCAGCCCAGACCCCTGTTTGAGAGAACACAATTCCGGCCGTTAAAAACAAAAACACCACCACACGAATTCCATATTGATCAAGCACCGACAGGTATGGTCGCACCCACCCGGTTTTGATCGTTGTAATGGTATTCAAGGTCCGTCGGCGGTATTCTTCCCACATATCGTGGGTTTGTTCCTCTTTCATTTGCTCAACTAAATGCTGATCCAGTGAAGTAAGAGGATGGTTTTTAAACTGGGAAGCTTCATCTAATCGAGCCAAAACATGCCGATGAGAAGGAAAAGAAAATTGGCGCCAACCTTGCTGAATCGTAACCAGCAAGACAAGAATAAATCCTATCAGGACTATAAAATGTAGCCATGCAGGGAGCCAGGCAAAAAAACCAATCA
>JANQSM010000223.1 GCA_028284025.1 Alphaproteobacteria bacterium
TTTCTGCGGGTCCTGCGTACGGGAATGCACGGTTGTGACGGTACAATGTTGCTGTTCCAGTAAACGTGCCATGGGTTTGCCCACAATATTGGATCGCCCCATAACAACTGCCTTTTTCCCGGATAAATCCTGACCCAAAGCATTCTGAATTAAAATCAAACATCCCTTGGGTGTACACGGGACAAGGCCTGGCTGACCCGCGGTAAGTTTACCAATATTAATGTGATGAAACCCATCGACATCTTTATCCGGATCAATCGCTTCAATCACGGCATGCTCTTCAATATGTTTTGGAAGGGGTAACTGGACCAAAATACCGTCAACAGCTTCATCACTGTTTAGCTGATCAATCAATCCCAATAGTTCTTGCTGGGTGGTCTCAGTAGATAATGCGTGCTGGACAGAATGAATCCCAAGATTTTCAGATTTTTTCACCTTGCTGCGCACATAGCGATGGCTGGCATCATCATCCCCCACAACTACGACGGCCAAGCCTGGCTGGTAGGGTAAGTTTTTTACTTTCTCCGCCAATTCAACGGCCATACTCTCGGCAATTGCTTTTCCATCAATAATAAGAGCTGTCATGGTTTCCGCTTGCCCCGCTTTTTCAATTCCTGCCGATGGTTTTGCAATTGTTGACATAACTTTTCTGCCTCGCCTTCTATTGCGATTGTTTTTAACCGGTGCATCTCACCGCGCACAATTGAAAGACCCGTTTTAGGCAAATCAAATTCTTTTGCAAGAGTTTTTATCAATGCCCTGTTGGCTTTTCCTTTTTCTCCCCTAACCCCTAGACAATTACGTCAATCCCAACAAAATTGAACCGTTAGAAGGATTGAATCGGCCAATATTCTGCCAACAATAACTGTAAAAAGTGAATAAGCAGCAACAGAATTATTGGGGTAATATCAATGCCACCCAAATTAGGCATAAACCGCCGAATAGGCCGGGCCAGCGGCTCCACCAAACGGTTGAGCATATCATAAACTGTATGCACAAATCGGTTGCGTGTGTTTAAAACGTTAAACGCGACCAGCCAACTCATAATGACCTGGGCGATCACAAAAAACCACGCCAGATTCAAAATCATTTGTAGTAAAATATAAAGCGATGCCATGCTTATTTCCTAATACATAACCCTCATGGTGAGCCTGTCGAACCATGAGGCCCGGTTCAGTAAACCTCATCCTTCGACAGGCTCAGGATGAGGGAATATTCTCTAGCTTACCCCTTGCTATACTTTCGACCCAAAATATAGCCCGCAACAATAAAAATCACAACTGGCAATCCCCACAATATGTATGTGGATGAATTTACCGGTGGCTTAAGCAAAATTTCTTGCCCATACCGGTCTGTCAGATAGATGTGTATTTCTTTCTGCGATTTCCCGGCCACCACTTGTTGGCGAATCGCATTTCGTAAATCTTTAGATAACCCGGCATCTGATTCCAGCAAAGATTGATGAGTACACACCGGGCACCGCACATCTTTAAAAACCTCTCGTGCGGTTTGCTCTTGAACCGGATCTTGCAAAATTTCATCAGGATGCATCACTGCCTGGGCAGGTAGCGCATAAAAAAGACAAAGATAAAAAAAAAGAATAACGAAACTAAATCTCACTTCACTCCTCCCTAACCCCTCCCTTACGAGGGAGGGGAAATAAAGTCTACTCTGTTACTACAGACCCGTTAAGATCAGCTAATAGAGGTTCAAAAATGGTTTCCCAATCCTCTGCCCGAACCGGACCAGCATGGCGATAGACAATCATATCATTCTGGTCAATTACATAAGTCTCTGGGACGCCAGTCATGCCAAATTCAATTCCACCTGTACCTTCTTCATCCAGCAGTACGGTCTGATAAGGGTTGCCATTATTTTTCAACCACGCCTGGGTAATATCTTTAGTATCCTTGTAGCTGATTCCATAAATTTTAACGCCCTGCTTTTTAGCCTCCAGCAACACCGGATTTTCAATCTGGCACGGCACACACCAACTGGCAAAAATGTTAAACAGGCGCACTTCTCCTTGCCCCAGTTTTTGGGCGTCCCATTCAATGGCATTGTTTTCAAGAAATGGCAATGTCACATCCGGTAATGGTCTTTGAGCATAATTGCCAGTGCCAAATGTTGCAGAATCAATCCCCCCCTGGTTCCATACATAATATCCTAACACAACGACCACGACAGCAGTCATCCATAGTGGCAAAACAAACGGATTTCTCATTGGCTATAAGTCTCCTGTAAATCGCCCAGCGTTGCATCCGCATTGGGTGGGCGGTAGTTTTCATCATGCTTGGCCAGAACCGTTTCTGCCTGGAAGGTAGTCGGGTTGATCAAAACCGCTTCTGCAATCACACCTTGGC
>JANQSM010000158.1 GCA_028284025.1 Alphaproteobacteria bacterium
TCTTTCTGCACCTCCGGATTATGACCGGCTCATTGCTATTGGACAGGAAGTATTTAGGGCGCCGGAATATGACCGGCCAGGGGTTTGGGCGTTTTGGTGGCCACGGTTTGAAAACGTTGCCCGCTGGTTTATTGACCAGGAAACAAAACGGGTGGCGACCCGGCAAGATATTCATTTGGAAATTCGTGGTCAGATTTCACTTGAATCCGGTGTGACGTTAACAGCCACTGCTGACCGGCTGGAGAAAATCACTGATACCTGGCACATTATTGACTATAAAACGGGTAATCCGCCGTCACGCACAGCGGTATTACAGGGCAAATTCCCACAGCTCCCATTGGAAGCCCTTATTCTGTCTGAGGGGGGTTTTGAGAATATAGAGGTTTCTCAAGCGCTTGCTCTTTATTATTGGCAACTTAACGGTGGCACACCACCAGCTAAAATGATCTCCGTTGTAGCTGATAATATAGAGAGCTTGCTGGCAATTACCCGAGAGGGGGTAGAAAAACTTACTGCCTGCTTTATGCAGGCGGATACACCCTATCTGTTTAATCCGGACCTTGGAAATCTACGCAGCTTTAATGACTATGATCATCTGGCGCGGGTGCAGGAATGGGAGGATGCGGCATGATTCAGGCTGATGTTGCCCAGGCGATCAAAGATCAAGCTAATCAGGATCAGACTCTGGCGGCTGATCCACAAGCCAGTGTGTGGGTGGCGGCCTCTGCCGGCACGGGAAAAACCACAGTTCTGGTCAACCGCTTGTTGCGCCTGTTTTTAAATGGGACGGATCCAGCACGTGTCTTGTGTTTGACCTATACGCGCGCTGGGGCCGCAGAAATGGCCAACCGCATTGCAGATACGCTGCAGAAATGGAGTTTATTTTCGCAGGCGGAACTGTCTCGGGCACTGGAAGAATTGCTGGGCCGTCCGGTGGAGGACGAGGGCATTACCTTAGCGCGGCAATTGTTTGCTCGGGTACTGGATGCACCAGGAAACCTTAAAATTATGACGATTCACGCATTTTGTCAGTCAGTATTAAAGCGCTTTCCGCTGGAAGCCGGCGTCCAGCCACATTTTGAGATAATGGAGGAACATGCCGCCAAGCAGGCATTGAATGCCGCAATTCAAGCGACTTTGGTAAAAGCACGTTCCGATTCAGCTGGGAATCTGGCGACTGCTTTAACAATTCTCGCATCAGAGATGGCCGAAGGCCGCTTTTCTGATCTGATAACGGATCTTATTTCGCATAAGAAACAATTTCAGTTATTTTTGAGCAGCCACGCAGATTCAAAAGCTGCAACGCAGGCTATTTATGCGTATTGTGGTCTTGATCCGGATGCATCGGAAGCTGCAATTCTCTCTAAGGTAGGGACACAAACGGATTCTTCCTTTTTCTTTTCTTTGGGTCAGATTGTGCAAACTCTGGCAGAAAGCTCAAAATCAACGGATCAGAATCTTGCGGCTACCTTACAAAAGTATATTGAGACAAATGATTTTGAGAGTTTGCAATCGGCCTTTATGACGGCAGATGGCACCCCTCGTGCGGCGCGCTATATTACAAAGGAAATTCGCGACAATCATCCGCAAGCTGCTCAATTTTTGGATGATTTACAGCAAAAGGTCGCAAAAGTGTGTGAGCAGCTAAATGCTCTTATCATTGCCCGCACCACCACAGCTTTCATGGAATTAGGGCGGGAAATTCTAAACCATTACACGGCCTATAAACAGATGCGGGCGTGCCTGGATTATGATGACTTAATTTTAAAAACATTAAGTCTTTTAGAATCACGCAGTCAAACGGCCTGGGTATTGTATAAGCTGGATGGAGGCATCGATCACATTTTGGTGGATGAAGCCCAGGATACCAGTGCGGAACAATGGGAGATTATCCGCCGTTTGACCGAAGATACTTTTTCAGGCGAAACAAAAACTTTTGAAAACAAGACCTTGTTTGTTGTAGGTGATGTAAAGCAGTCTATTTTCAGTTTTCAGGGGGCTAATCCGGATAAATTTGTCGAAATGAGAGAGTATTTTGCAGAAAAAATAGAAAACGCACAGAAAAAGTGGTCTGAAATACCCTTGTATGTGTCTTTTAGATCGTCTTCTGTGGTTCTAAGGGCGGTTGATCAGGTTTTTAAACGGTCTGAGATGGAAAAAGAGGTATCTTACGGGGAAAAATACCTGGATCATGCCGCTAGTCGTGTCGGGGAAGGGGGGGTAGTCGAAATCTGGCCGGAGGTTATTGCGCCTTCAAAACAAAAACAAGAAGATCCCTGGCCGTTGCCTCTTAAATATGTGCGGGATCCTTCCCCGGCGCAAATTCTGGCGGATCAGATTGCAGATACCATTGCCGAATGGCGGGTGGAAGAACAAGCCGGGAATCAAAATGCTGTTCTACCGGGCGATATCATGATTTTGGTGCGCAAGCGTACCTCCTTTA
>JANQSM010000234.1 GCA_028284025.1 Alphaproteobacteria bacterium
GACAAAGTGCAGATGAAGAAAAACCCCCCTGGTTGGAGCGCAAAAGACTTTTTATTCAAAACATGGGCAATATCAGTATAGAAAGCTTGCTGATTATTTGCTGTGAAAAAATGGATAACCTTGAACGCCTACAGAGGGATTTTGTTGAAAACGGGAAAAAGGCTTGGGAACAATTTGGCCGAACTCAGCAAGAGATAGGACGGTATAACAGGGCTTTGTGTGAGGGATTAGCTACACATCTTGGAGATATTGCAGCCGTAAAAGCTTTTAAGGCATTGCTAGATAACTTTATGGATATGACTTTAATCTCCGGCGGGAACGTGGGAGGAGGTAATGGAGTAGATCCAAGGACTGGGGAGGAGAGAGTCCGCTAAGCCGTTGTTAATGAATATTTAAGTATGTTGCTTCATTCTAAGAGAGACTTGTTTAAATTAGTTTGAGGAAAGAATCATGAAAAAAGCTCTCGCAATATTTTCTTTAGCAGCAGCATTATTTGTAATTAAGTTGGCGCCAGCCTTCGCTGCAGAGATACCTCCTGAACCTCCAGTGTGTGAATCGCAATGGTTACTAAGCTGTAAGGTCACAATTAGTAAACTTTGTGGAGATGAACCTGTTGAACACACAGGTGATTACGTATTAACAGAAAATTATTGTAACTGTGAAGTATTGCAAAGGTTAAGAGAAGATGTGAGGATAGGACATACGCAGGATGGGTGTACTGTGACTGGTTGCTCAGCAAACTTTTTCCAAGGTTGTAGAGTGACTCTAGCCGACCAAAGTATGATTCTGGAAGGAATGGGGCAAAAGGAATGTGACAATTATTGTGAGAACAGGCTACTTCCTTGGTTCCTTGGTGATAAGAAGGGGAAAAATGCATGGCAGTTGGGCATTTTTGAAGAAATGCTGAAATTGAATGCGCAAGAAAAAGGCTTGATCATACAAGATAAAGGCAAAACATCTAAATCAAAGTAAATCAAGTTTTTACAATTAAATAAAAAGGGCTGCTCATATTGAGGAAGCCCTTTTTTCTTAAAATCTTCGGGAAATTGTGATGGCACCAAATTCATCATTGGTGCGTTGCTCTTCAAATTCCTTGCCACGGAATATGTGAGTATAGGAAATACGCGTATTATAGATAATGGCCGCAATTCCTACTTGCATGTCTCCGGTCAAGATCTCCCGGGTGACACGATGGGAATTGGTAAAAGTATTGCCGTCCAGAAAGATATTGCGTCCGACAATGCGGCCTTCCGCCCCGGCAAAGGCATACCAGCTGAATTTTTGTGTGGGAATAAAGAAATCCGACCCTGGCAGGCTGGGCCGACCCCGGGGAGGCCCATAATCCGCAGGCAAATCTTTTCCAATGCGGGCAGTTATTCCCATTGAACCGTAGGTAAAAACATTCCCTATACTCCCCCCAATGCGGGGAGTAAGATCCATTCCCCACCCAAATGGAGAAAATTCGTATAGTCCTTTCCATTTACGTTCATAGGTCAGGATAAAGCCAGGTTCATTCTCTAGCTGATTATGCCAGCCTTTGGGGTCATCGGAATCAATCAGGTCATGAATAAACTTTTGGGTTTCTTTTGTAAAAGCCCATGGTCCTACCACCCCTACAGAAAGTTGCAAATTATCCAGTCGGTCATCACGATCAGATAAAAGCCCCACACTTCCATAGAGCCACCCGGCATAAGGGCGATCATCCTGGATCAATTGGCTGACAGTAATGTCTCGTGGGGTAAACATGCTTTGACCAAAGGCAAAGCTGGCACGTTTTTCGCCACGCCTGGAAAAGAATGGAAACTTGTTGGCCAGGCTCTGGACTTTCTCTGGAACGGCATTCTCTGAAGTTAGGTAGGCAAAGCGCACACCATTGGTATAGTGGCGGTCTGTATCTGCAACAACATCATTTTCCCAGGTAAAACTGAATGTTCCCTTGTTATCTTTCGGAGCAGATGTACTTTGTGCAAAGGAAGGGCTGGACGCTGTAAAAAGTAAAAAAAACAAAAAAAGTTTTTTGATCATCCTTTTTTTATGGCAGCAATAAAAAATGCAAACAACAAAAATGGATACACTGCACATGATAAACTTTCTGATTGAAGGGCCTGGTGGTTTTACAGGCGCAGTCATGCGTCGTTAGATCGTAGACAAGAATTTGAAGCCGTTGCATATCTCTGTATACCTATTTTAGGGGGACTTTGAGTTTTCCTTGCTAGAATGCAACTCATTGAGCTGCCGTTTGATTTTAATCATTTTAGATCACTCGAAAAACCTTAGAGTTTTTTGTAAGGTATGCTAGAACATTCATGTTTCTAATGCCTCAAGGAAATAATTATGCAGCTTAAGACTATTCTGACCGCCATTATTCTTTTTTTCAGTGCAGCTGTTATTTTTACTGCTGCGAAAAGTGCTTATGAAAAATATGAAGCGCTTCAAATGTCAGTGGAAGCTAAAAAAGGAAATGAAATAGTAGATGAGCTTTTGATGAGTGCAGGTAACTGGGCAGTAGAGCGAGGCGTTACCAATTCTGCCCTTCGAAGTTCCAGCCAGGTTAACGCACAAGTTCGGGAAACTATTGATGCCAGAAGACAGCGTGCAGATCAGGCATTCGAAAAAGCATTAACGCTTCTGGAAAGTGATTTTGATTTTCCTGAGGAAGAAAAAATTGTACAGCCTGTAAAAGAACAATACCAGTATGTGAATCAATTACGGGCACTGGTAGATAAAGACCTTTCCTTATCCAGACAAGCAAGAGATACAGAATTGATGAAGGTTTGGGTGCCTGCAATGTCAGACCTAATCGTAAAAAGCCAGAAGTTGCGCTATGCGTTGGCTGTAGAAACCAGCAGAGGGGACATCACATTATTGACACAGTCCAGTTTCAAACACTATGCATGGGTGATGAGTGAATATGCTGGCCGGGAAAGGGCAATCATTGGTGGAACTATTGCGTCCCAAAGTCCTATTGACCGTGAACAACTGTACTTGCTGGCAGACTTCCGGGGCAAGGTTGAGCTTGCAG
>JANQSM010000260.1 GCA_028284025.1 Alphaproteobacteria bacterium
AAAAAGTTTGAGCAAATGACCGGTGGTGGTCTGGGGTCTCCACGGGGTGTTGGTCTGATTCTGATTCTTGTTTTTATGGTTTATCTTTTTTCCGGCCTATATCGCGTCCTACCTGATGAGCAGGGTGTTGTACTTCGCTTTGGTGAATGGGTGAAAACGACTGAACAGGGTTTGAATTATCACTTGCCTTATCCGATCGAAAGTATTGAGAAAGTAAAGGTTACCCAGGAACGGCGTATTGAAATTGGTAAGGGATTATCTCAAGATCCACGACGATTTGCTCAAAACCGCCAGCGCTCCGGGACAGCGGCAGATAACAATGATAATGAACGCCTGATGCTGACAGGGGATGAAAACATTGTGGATGCTAATTTCATTGTAGACTGGAACATCAAGGATGCCGGAAAGTATCTGTTTAATATCCGTAATCCCGAAGCAACTGTTCGTATTGCGGCGGAAAGTGCTATGCGTGAGATTGTCGGACAAACACCGATTCAGGAAATTTTGACTGAGCGCAAGGAAGAGATTGAATTCAAAGTGAAGGAACGCTTGCAAAGTATTATGAATTCTTACGAAGCAGGCATCAGCATTATCCGGGTTCAGCTGGGTCAAGTGATTCCGCCACCGCAGGTTATTGATGCATTTGATGATGTACAAAGATCTCGTGCCGACCAGGAAAGAAAGCGTAATGAAGCCGATGCCTACCGGAATGATATTATTCCCAAGGCACGTGGTAATGCAGTTAAACTGATTGAGCAAGCCAATGCGTATCGGGAAGAAGTAATTAACCGCGCTAAAGGGGATGCTGCCCGATTTAATTCTATTCTGGCAGAATATCGCCAGGCCAAAAGTATTACTAAACAGCGGCTTTATCTGGAAACTATGGAGGAAATCCTGCAAAACGTAAACAAAGTTGTGGTAGACGGCAAAATTTCTGGAACAGGCGTTCTACCTTACTTACCGTTAAATGAATTAAAAAAACCAAGTGGGGGTGGCGAGTCTGCTAACCGTTTTGGCAGAGGAGGACAGTAAAATGAAAAATCCAATTACCTTCCTTATTATTACCGGTCTGGTTCTTGTGGCTATTTTCACAACTTTATTCACAGTTCATCAGACTGAACAGGCTATTGTGTTACAGTTTGGTGATCCAATACGTGTCGTGAACGCGCCGGGTCTTCACGTTAAATGGCCTTATCAGAATATAGAATATTATGAACGCCGCTTGCTGGATTTGGATCCGCCCATTGAAAGTGTTATTTTGTCGGATCAAAAACGTATTCAGGTAGATTCTTATTCGCGTTATCAGATTTCTGATCCTTTGAAATTTTATCAGGCGTTGGGCAGTGAATATCGGGCGCGTAACCAGCTTTCAGATATCATTAATTCAGCGCTACGCCGGGTTTTGGGGAATGTCACGCTGGCTCAGGTTTTGTCGGCAGAACGTGACCAGATCATGATTAACATTCGTAACCAGGTAGATTTAGAAGCTCAGAAATTTGGTGTAGAGATTGTCGATGTACGAATTCGTCGGGCTGATTTGCCACAACAAACCAGCCAGAATATTTATGAGCGCATGAAGTCTGAGCGTGAGCGGGAAGCACGTGAATTTCGTGCTCAAGGGCAGGAGGTTTACCAGCAAATCACCTCAGCCGCGGATAAAGAAAGCAAGGTTTTGATTGCAGAAGCAGAGCGGGATGCTCAGATTATTCGCGGGGAAGGAGATGCCCAGGCTTATAAAATTTATGCTGATGCGTTTGGACAAGACCCGGCTTTTTTCAGTTTTTATCGATCTTTGCAAGCTTACAGAAAATCTTTGCAAGATTCAGATGCAACTTTTGTACTGTCCCCGGAGAATGAGTTCTTCAAGTACTTTAATAAAGGGAGCACACAGTAAAGCCGAATGCTGCAAGATTTGTTGACAGGCGTTGGGTTGGTCTTTTTTATTGAGGGCATTGTATATGCCCTGGCTCCGCAAACGGTGCAAAAGTATATGAAACGGGTTGCTAAATGGCATCCCTTTACTTTACGGCGGGCAGGGTTCTATGCAGCCCTGTTTGGGTTAATGCTGGTATGGGCAGCCAGAAACCAGCTTTAGAATATGGATCAGAATTATTGTGAAGAGGTGATTTTATGAAAAGAATAGTATCAGCGTTTTGGGTTATTTTCTTTTTGTCTTTTTCATACGCAGTTGCAAAACCTGCGCCTGAGAGTTTTGCTGATTTGGCAGAAGATCTGCTTCCGGTAGTTGTAAACATTTCAACCAGCCAGGAAGTTGAAGCACCTCAACTTAATTTTGGATTTCCGCAGCTGCCGCCAGGGCACCCCTTTGAAGAATTCTTTAAAGAGTTTTTTGACCGTGGATTTCCCGGCCAGCCAGCACCTGGGCCGAATGGCCAGCCCCAACCTGGCCCGCATCGCAGTGTCACAGCCTTGGGATCTGGCTTTATTGTTAGTGCGCAGGGCCATATTGTAACCAATCGCCATGTGATTGCGGATGCAGATGAAATTACGGTTATTCTTTTTGATGAAACTGAATTGGCTGCCGAGTTGTTGGGGGTAGATGAAAAAACGGACCTTGCGTTGTTGAAGGTGAGCTATGACAAGCCGCTTAAATTTGCCAAGTGGGGGAATTCATCCAAATCCCGTGTTGGAGACTGGGTAGTGGCTATTGGAAATCCGTTTGGGTTGGGAGGAACAGTTACTGCCGGGATTATTTCTGCCCGGGCACGGGATATCAACGCCGGGCCATATGATGATTTTATCCAGACAGATGCATCCATCAACCGAGGCAATTCCGGTGGACCGATGTTTAACATTGATGGGGAAGTTGTTGGTATTAACACGGCAATTTTCTCTCCCTCTGGTGGCAGTGTCGGGATTGGTTTTGCAGTTCCGTCTGATTTGGCCAAACCGGTGATTGATCAACTGCGCAAGTATGGACGTACCAAGCGTGGCTGGCTGGGTGTTCGTATCCAGGTAGTGACAGATGAGCTGGCAGAAAACCTAGGCCTGAAAACGACAACTGGGGCCTTGGTGGCCAGCATTACAGAAAAAGGACCCGCGGAAGCGGCCGGTTTGAAACCCGGGGACGTAATCTTGAAATTTAATGGTCAGGATGTAGACCACATGCGTCAATTGCCACGAATCGTAGCTGAAACACCCGTAGGGGAAACCGCTAATGTTGTGGTTTGGCGTAACGGGAAGTTACAAAACTTTCAAGACAAGTTGGGGGAACTTGAAAAAGCTGAAGAAGATAATCTGATTGCTCAAGATACAAGGACTCTTCCAAAGAATGGAAAGTATGAATCCGACACATTCTTAGGCATGGAGCTGGCTGTTCTAACCTCTGATCTGCGTGGTAAATATGAATTTGACCAGAAGCTGGACGGCCTGATTGTTATGGGCGTGAATCGGGATTCTGAAGCGGCGCAAAAGGCCATCCGTTCTGGCGATCTGATCGTTGAGGTAGATCAAAAGTCGGTACGTTCTTTGGGAGATGTGCGCAATGCTCTTAAGGCGACGCGGAGTGACAAGAAGAAAACAGTCTTGATTCGCCTAATCAGCAGTGCAGGTAATCCGCGCTTTGTTGTGCTGAATCTGGATGATAAGAAAAAGGAGTAGGGTACAACGAAGCCTTACGCAATGACTACAAAATCACCACAAACTGTACTCGTGTTGCTGGGACCAACAGCCAGCGGTAAATCTGCATTGGCAGTAGAAATTGCCCGTGAAGTGAATGGAGTGGTCATTAACTGCGATTCCATGCAGGTTTATCAGGATCTTCACATAATTACGGCCCGACCTGACAAGGGAGAGATGGGCGATATTCCCCATAAACTGTATGGAGTTGTGCCGGGTTCCGTGCGCTGTAATGCCGCATACTGGACAGATCTTGCGATCCCTGAAATAAAGCAAGCGTTTGATCAGGGGCAACAGCCGATTCTTGTTGGTGGCACCGGATTTTACATTAAAGCGTTACAGGAAGGGTTATCGCCTGTTCCTGATATTCCTGAGAACATACGCCAACAGGGCATTCAGATGCTGAAAGAAAAAGGGAATCAGGCTTTTTTTGATGCTTTGAAAGAACAGGATCCAAAAGTGGTGGAACAACTTGATGTGGGGGATTCTCAACGCCTGCTGCGGGCGTGGGAAGTGATCACTCATACCGGAAAATCTTTGTATGACTGGCAACAAAAACATCAACCCAAGGCACCTACAGGTTGGCACTATAAGATTATTGCCTTGATGCCAGAACGGGAAAAAGTATATGCAAAAGTCAATGAGCGGTTTGAAGCGATGATGGAAAACGGAGCACTGGAAGAAGTGGAAAAGTTGAGAGCTAAAAATCTGGATGCTTCCTTGCCTGTTATGAAAGCTCATGGTGTACCAGAGCTGATCCGTTCTCTGGAAGGAGAAATTTCATTTGCACAAGCCATTGAAAAAGCACAGCAAAATACAAGAAATTATGTAAAACGCCAATACACATGGTTGCGTCATCAGTTGGAACCTGATCTAATACTGAAGGATAACGTGATGAATTCTACACTTTTGTCATTTTTAAGCGTGACAAATGATGCAACAGTTTCTATATAATCTAGTGGTAATTACTAACTAACGAAAGATAAAAAACTATGTTCCAAAAGCTTATGGGCCTGCTATCAAATGATATGGCGATAGATCTGGGTACTGCAAATACGTTAGTGTATGTGCGTGGCCAGGGCGTTGTTTTGAACGAACCGTCGGTGGTGGCAACAGCCGATGTCAAAGGAAAGAAACAGGTTCTTGCTGTAGGCGATGAGGCAAAACTGATGCTGGGTCGTACCCCGGGAAATATTCAGGCCATTCGTCCGTTACGGGATGGCGTAATTGCGGACTTTGAAGTTGCGGAAGAAATGATCAAGCACTTTATTCGCAAGGTTCATAATCGTAAAAGTTTTGCATCTCCTCAAGTTGTGATTTGCGTACCTTCCGGGTCAACGGCAGTAGAACGTCGTGCGATTGTGGAATCTGCTGAAAGTGCAGGCGCCCGCCGGGTCTTTTTAA
>JANQSM010000163.1 GCA_028284025.1 Alphaproteobacteria bacterium
ACAAAGCGATTCCAAATGCAGCACCAATCAGCAAACCCACTACAGCACCAAGCATTAAAGAAGACATAGCCAATCCCCCAGCCGCCAGACCGTGCATAAATAAAACGATCTCTGATCCTTCTCGTAAAACAGCAAGCCCTGCCATTGTCCCCAATACATAAAGGGGGGTTTTACCTGAAACAATAGACTCACCCACTTCTTTAATTTTGGTCGCCAGCGCCTTTCCGTGGGAAGACATCCACACCACATGCCAGGTCAGCATAATAACAGCTGTGAACAAAATGCCAGCGTTCATAATTTCTTGGCCAGTTCCTGCCATGGCCCCGGCAATGGTGCTGGTAAAAGCAGCAATTAAGCCAGCGCCGATCAGACCTGCCCCCATTCCTCCAAGAATAAACTTGCTACGATTAGTGATGCCCTTGGTAGCTGCCATAATGCACATTACAACCAAAGCAATTTCCAACACTTCACGAAAAACGATTAAAAGAGATGCCAGCACAATTTCCTCCTAGGCTTTGTTTTTATAGTCTATTCAGCGATCATGTCGCCTTTTGCAGAATCTTCATTGAATTCACCAAAAAAGTGGTAAGATCCTGGATTCAGCGGGCCAATGTAAAATGATGCCTCTGATTTCCCGGGAATAATTTTTTCACGATTTAGATCATGGCTTTCAAATTCTTCGGGCGTAGTATCCTCGTTTTTAACAATGAGCTTAAATTTCTCATGTGCACGAACGCGCAAGACCGGTGGAATAAATTTGTGATCCACAATGCGCAAATCATAGGTTGCCATGTCGGCAGATGCATAAGTGGGAAGTAAAAATAAAATACCCAGCAGCAGGCAAGATAAAGCTTTCATCATTATAAATCTCCTAATTAAGAATGATTCTCATTTACAGTTAGGTTTCTTTCTACCCACCTCAAACAAGAGAGTCAAACTCTTTTTTAAAAAAAATTAAAATGGGGGGAGAAAACTTTTGAAAACCAGCCGCTCTTCGCATGTGCAAAACTTTTGTTTGCGGTGCAGCATAAAATGTGCTTAAATCTTCTTGAATTTTATTGACATATACCCTACTTCGGGCAGACGGTAAGCCGTCTGCCCTTTTTATTTCTTCTCCTGCAACACCATTCCTGTCAGCGCGGCTATGGGGAATTATCTTTGCTTGACTATTACTTCGGGGGTAATAAAAGGACCATCAATGCGTACCTGCTGACCTTCAAGATTTGTACCGGAGGCAATGCTACCGTCAGATCGACATCCTTCTGTTGGTCCCCCATCATACATTGAGTCACCTTCCTGCTGCCCATCATTTAATTCAACTGGTCTGGAAGGGAGTTTTAATTTTTTTCTCGTATGCATATCAGATGCATTGCCCTGCGGAAAATGAACAACCAGATGCTGGTTGCCATTTAGCCCATGAAAATGACCATCCTGAATGCATCCATGCCCATTATCATGGACCCGTAGCGTAAGAACCTGTGGAACAGGCACTCCAAGCCTACCAATGACCTCATCTACTTCTGTTTCAATCAAGTGACCGATTGTACTTCTAAGCACATATCTGCCATCTACCTTAACGTATTCCTTGCCCAAGGGCTCAAACAGCTTTACGGCAGGTTCCATGATTTCAAACATTCTTTTACGTAAAGGCAGTTTGATCGCCCATTCAGCAATACGACCAATACCGTATCCTATAAATCCACCTACTGTGAATCCTCCAGCAAACATAGCGATAGTCCCCAACTCAATACCGGCCAGCTGCAAACTATTTAACACAGGAAAGTTATTTAGAAGCCAGCCGGTGGCCCCATGGCTGATGGCTCCCAACCCCATAGCACTCCCAGTGGCAACAGCGCCCAATGCCCATTTTAAAACGAGCTGCACATTGAGGTAAGCATCCTGATACAACTCAAACAATCGATTATACTGTATAGCAGATAAGGCCTCTGACCCCATTTGCTTGCGATATCGGTATGCTTTTTTTGCTAAAAATCTTTCCGCAATGGTAAAGCCAGGCAAATCCGGGAAATCGCCAAAAAGCCGCCAAAGAAGCGGCTGATCTTTAAACGGGTTACATGTCTGGTGAATATCATTACCACCATGCCACCACTTCTTTATTTTTTTGAGTTGCGTTACTAAACCCATGAATGCCCCTAGGCTTTATCTTAAAAAGATACGATCAGGGTAGGTCAGCCAGCAAAAAATGTCAAACAGTAATTTTTAAAAGAGTTTACGAAATGAGGTGCCCCATTTTTTCAATTTTGGTTTGGATATATCCGCTCCTTGCGACCTGGTTATGTGCAATAAGCGGCACACGCTTTTCTACTACAATCCCGTGTTGGGTCAACGCATTTACCTTCCCTGGATTGTTTGTAAGTAAATCAATCTTTTGCACATGTTGATCCTGCAACATTGCGGCAGCCACACTATATTCCCGTGCATCCGGCGGAAACCCAAGGTGGACATTGGCTTCTACGGTATCCATCCCCTGATCCTGCAAAACATAGCTTTTAATCTTGTTTCCAAGACCAATACCGCGGCCTTCCTGACGCAAGTAAACGACCATTCCATTACCAGATTCTGCAATCTGATGCAGGGCCATCTCAAGCTGATCTCCACAATCACATCTTAAGGATCCAAATACATCGCCAGTCAAACATTCAGAGTGTAAGCGTACCAAGACCGATGAATGATTATCCAATTGTTCAGTCTTTACCAACAGGTGTTCCAGACCTTTTTGATCCTCATACACCGCAGCCTTAAAATCCCCATAAACAGTGGGTAATTTAGCTTCTCCAATATACTGAATTTTTTCCATGATTGCAGGTTGCATACTCCCTGACATAAGTCAAGTTGATGCCTTATCCACTCGTTGGTAAAAAAATCTTGATCTTTTTAAATTAAATCGACAGTATTGTTATTTAAGGCTAACAGTAGGTAGAAAATTATAATGTTATTTAAGAGAAAGGTGAAAACTGGCCATAAACTTTCTCTTGCCATGCTATAGAAGGCCGCAAACAAAGAATGCGTTAGCGAACAACTGGTTATGCCGCTCTTTCTCTTTGTAACGATCTCATCTTTGCAGCAACATGCTGATTCATATCATCCATCCATTCCATCATATGGTCGCTAAACCTCTCCAATGCGATTTCTGCAGTTTCGATGACAGCAGAACACACACCTGCTGCTGCAAAGCTTTCTTGTGCTTGGCTGAAAGACAGGGAAGCTTGTTGAAAAGACATCCTCATTCTCGCAGCTTCAATTCTAACTCCTTCGCTATCCCCGTGCGCTTCATACATTCTCAGGATTTCAAGAATTTTTTTTATGTTGTTTGCTTCAATTTCTGCAGTATCAAAAGATTCAGCAACTGGTTTTTCTTCTATGTGAGGAGGAATAAAATCTATAGAAAGAATAAAATCTCTAAAGGATTGCATTAATTCACGCGATCTATCAATACTAGATCGGAATTCTTCTATAAAGCATGCCTGTGCCCCTTTTAGGTTTTGTATAAGGCCGGTAAAGCCAGAGACAATTTGATAACCTACAGCTAACACAGCATCCGGATCATTATGTGCCACTTCCTCAAAGTATCGCTTTATTAAAGGCAACAAAGCCGCGCGTTGCTCCGCTACTGAATCCCTCAGAATAACCAGATCAAGTAAACTGTCGCCATCCAGAGTACCAAAACGCTCTGGTACATAGTAAAGTTGCCGACAAATTATTTCTGCTGTAGATTGAGTTTGCTCTGCCATATTTTTTTCGTCCCATTAATTTCTTAAGGGGATACAATAAAAAAAGCGTGGGCACAAGCTAAAAGTGAGAAATAATCAAAAATTAAGCTACTTTCCGGGAAGAATTCGATTTTTTGGAAGTCTTTTGCTGTTTTTGCCTTAAAGCTGCCTGACCAGCGGCCAAACGAGCAATCAAAATTCGGAATGGAGAGCAA
>JANQSM010000279.1 GCA_028284025.1 Alphaproteobacteria bacterium
TTCCAGCTTGACTCCCTTTTCCGCAGCGGCAATAGACATGACCTCCAATACAGAATCAAGAAAGTCCATAAATTCAAACTGTACTTCTTCCAGCTTCAAACGCCCTTCCATTAATTCTGAATAGTCTGAAATATTATCAGTATATGTCAGCAAGCTTCCTGCGCTGGATCGCACAACTTCTAAATAACGTTGTTGGCTGGAATTTAAACCTGACTCAAACAACATGTCCGTCATACCAAAAATATTATTTAATCGTGATCTGACAGAAAAGCTTATAGAAGAAATTAGATTTTTACGTAAAGAAATGCCAACTGCCGATGTTTGAAGAGCTGCATTAAATTCTTTATTTTTATCTCCAAAATCTTTCTGGGCTGAAGAAAATTGCTTCCTCAAGTCACCAATCTTCTCTGAAGCATTACTCAGCTCTTTCTGAAGTTGATCAGCTGTTTTTTCCATTAAATCCAGGTTCTTTTCCTGAGAGAGTACCTGATCAAAAAAACCGATCATCCCTAAAACCAGAAACCCTATCCCGACAAGATAGAATCCTGCATGGACCAATGAGATAATTGTACTTTCCTCAGGGAAAAATGAACTGGCCTCTAACAAACTTGCTAAAGAACCAATAAACAGCATAAAAAGCCCAATAAGGGCGAACGAGACAGCCCTTTTGAAAGAATCAGAAGCTTGTCGCTGCTTTTGCTCATTAAAAAAGCTGATGATGCCAAAAGCTATAACAAAACATGATAAAGCGTAGAAAGTTTGTACCAGCATGGTCCCTTAGTTCGCTTGAGATTGTGGGCTTTTAAATAGAGTATTCACCCTATAAGAGCATTACAAATATTTATTGTCGTCAGGGTAGATTATTTTTCTTAAAAACTAATGAATGTTGTTTCAATGTCCTTGTCAGTTTGCAACTACATACGTGAATATATCGAGGAACAAAGGAACAAGAAGAAGCACCACCAGATAGATTAATAAGACGGTCAGTATCTGAAAAAAAATTAACAAGATTTTTGGCCAGGTAGACTTCTCATAGATAGTGGTATAGCTCTCATGAATTCTAAAAAGTTCACACAAAGCATAGGTTACAACCAAAGCAACAGACCAGATTAAACTTGCCCGAAAATCATACAAACCTACATTATACAAGGATGGTAGATCCTTGGTAACAACCTGGAAAATATTTAGGACCGCCGCAACAAGAAAAAGCGTACTCAAAAATATTACTGTTGTTTTACGCGCCAGAGACATGATAGAAATAATCCTTCAATCTTAATGCACTGAAAGATAAATGGTGATGACTGCCAAGTCAAAAAAAACCTCTTCCAAAGCCAAGCCAAAAGCCTCAAAAAAGGGAACAGGTAAAAAATCTCTCAACCTTGCCTTACAAGGGGGTGGCTCACACGGGGCCTATACATGGGGTGTTCTAAACAGGCTGGTAGAAGAGGATTCAATTGAGATTGAAGCTATCTCTGGAACCAGCGCAGGAGCAATGAATGCCGCTGTCTTTGCGGATGGACTCATCAAGAATGGTAAGAAAGGTGCAAAAGAGGCCCTGGAAAAATTCTGGACGGCCATTAGCTTTGCATCCAAAGCCAGTCCCGTGCAACACAATCCCCTGGATGCATTGTTTGAACGTTGGAATGCCAATAATTCCCCAGCCTATATCATGTTTGACATGATGACCCGGCTGCTGTCCCCTTACCAATTCAACCCGTTTAATTTTAACCCACTGCGCACGGTCCTGGAAAGCAATATAGATTTTGAAATCATTCAAAAGAACTCGCCGATAAAGCTTTTTATTTCTGCTACCAACATCAACCGCGGCACAGTCAGAATCTTTACCCATGATTCCATCAGTATCGAAGTACTGCTTGCTTCTGCCTGTCTGCCCTACCTTTTTCAGGCTGTAGAAATTGATGGCGAACATTACTGGGACGGCGGCTATATGGGAAATCCATCCCTTTTCCCGCTTATTTATAAATGTACAAGCCGGGACGTAATGCTGGTGAAAATAAATCCAATTGGATACCATGGTGTTCCGATGAATTCGGCTGATATCATTGACCGACTGAATGAAATTAACTTTAATTCTTCCCTGGTTGGTGAAATGCGCGCTATTCACTTTGTAAAAAAACTCATCGATCAACATAAAATTGACGACTCTGAATACAAAGACATGCTGATTCATATGATTCAAGCAGATGAGCTGATGGAAGATTTGGGTGTTGCCAGTAAGCTGAACGCGGACTGGAAGTTTTTAACATATCTGCGTGATATCGGATGGAATGCTGCTGACACCTGGCTCAAAAAGCACTATAAAGATCTAGGGAAACAGAGTACCGTCAATTTAGTTGAGGAATTTCACCTGCGTAGCACTAAAATTGAGTAGCATTCAATTTAATAAAAAGGATAAAAGGCATGGGAAAACCCGCCAAAAAAACACATCGGCAGAGCACAAATAATAAACCACTCCCCTTTATTTTTAAAGACCCGGTTGATTCTGTCTCCCCACTGCGGGAAAAAATGTTTGAAACCTATCTTCAAGATGAAGCAGAGATTTTAGCACCCCTGCTTAAAAAGGCAGAATTAAACCTCGAACAAAATACCCGGATTGAAGAACGCGCGCTGGGACTGGTTAAAGATGTCCGTAAAGCTTCCTTGAAAGCTAGTGGATTAGACCAATTCCTGAAAACTTATGACCTTTCGTCTGAGGAAGGAATTGTCCTGATGTGTCTGGCCGAAGCCCTGTTAAGGATCCCCGATGCAGCAACACAAGATAAACTTATCAAAGATAAAATCACCAAAGCTGACTGGGAAAAGCATTTAGGAGAAAGCAAATCCACCTTTGTAAACGCAGGTACCTGGGCTTTGATGTTAACCGGGCGTGTTTTAGAACTGGGCAACGCAAAAAGCATATACAAGCGCATGATCTCAGACAGTGGAGAGCCTGTAATCCGTAAAGCTTTGAACCAGGCCATGCGTATTTTAGGCAAACAATTTGTCATGGGACGTACTATTAAAGAGGCTTTGAAACGGTCAGAAGAAACCCAAAATAAAAAATATACCTATTCTTTTGATATGCTGGGGGAAGCTGCAAAAACGGCAGAAGATGCAGAACGGTATTTTGAAGCTTATCGCGACGCTATCCGGGTGATTTCTCGCTATGCCAAGACCAGCGATGTAGCAAAAAACCCGGGTATTTCTGTGAAACTCTCTGCCTTGCATCCACGCTATGTTTATGAACAAAAAGATAAATTTTACAATGTATTATTAGATAAAGTTAAATCTTTAGCTGAATATGCAAAAGAGTCCAACATCCACCTTTGCATTGATGCGGAAGAATCCCACCGCCTGGATATCAGCCTAGATCTGTTCAAAGATATTTATACTGATTCTTTATTTGAAGGATGGCACGGTTTGGGATTGGCAGTACAGGCTTATCAAAAGCGTGCCTATTATGTGCTGGACTGGTTGATTGATCTGTCCAAATCCATCACACAGGCTGAGGGAAAACCGCGCCCAATCATGGTTCGCCTGGTGAAAGGGGCCTACTGGGATTCAGAAATCAAGCTGGCTCAACAAAAAGGGTTGTCTGATTATCCTGTCTTTACCCGCAAGGTTAATACGGATGTCTCCTACATGGCCTGTGCCAACAAAATGCTGGCAGCGGGCAATGATGTCTTCTATCCGCAGTTTGCAACTCACAACGCCCAGACCCTGTCTTATATTCTGGAACTGGCAGAGCAATTGGATGTATCGCGCTTTGAATTCCAGCGCCTACACGGTATGGGCGAAGACCTTTACAAATTGATAGACACCCCGTGCCGGGTATACGCCCCCGTTGGGTCACATCGTGATTTGTTGGCCTATCTTGTCCGCCGATTACTGGAAAATGGTGCGAATAGCTCTTTTGTGAACCGAATCGTTGATGAATCAAAGCCAGTGGAAGACCTGATTGAGAATCCAGTTGCAATTGCCAAGAACAATAAATCCAAGCGGCATCCACAAATTGCCCTTCCAGTTGATATCTTCCAGCCTTTACGCAAGAATTCTGCCGGGATTGAGTTTTCTCACACCCCTGATGTTCTTAGCTTGTCAAAAGCCATGCAAGAACACAGTGCTGCTTCCTATGTGGTGGTGCCATTAACAACAGCAAAAGCATCTCCCATGCACGGTGAAACCGTGGCAGTGATAAACCCATGTAATCATAGCCATGAGCTTGGCAGTGTTACCTATGCCAGTGTTGAACTTGCAACTGCGGCTGTAGACACCGCCTTTCAAGCATTCGCCAGCTGGCAAATCACTTCAGTAGAAAAGCGTGCTGTGGCCTTGGAAAAAGCCGCCGATTCCTTGGAAGAACAGACAGACCGCTTTATGACCTTGGCTACCCTGGAAGCCGGCAAGACACAAGCTGATGGAATTGCCGAAGTACGGGAAGCGGTGGATTTCTTAAGATACTATGCCAACCAGGCACGTGAACACTGTGGTCCTGCCCCAATGCCTGGCCCTACAGGAGAAACCAATAATCTATTTTTGCAAGGCAAAGGAGTTTTTGCTTGCATCAGTCCGTGGAATTTTCCGCTCGCAATTTTTGTGGGTCAGGTGGCTGCGGCTTTAGCCAGTGGCAATACCGTGGTAGCAAAACCAGCAGATCAGACTCCTATTCTGGCATCTGAGGTAGTAAAGATCTTACATGAATCAGGTATACCTCAAGATGTGCTACACTTCCTTCCTGGGCGCGGCAGCAAGGTAGGCAACACCCTTATCACACACCCCAAACTGGCCGGGGTTGCCTTTACCGGTTCAACTTCCACCGCCCAGCGGATCAATATTTCTTTGGCTGAAAAAGATGGTCCGATTGCAACCCTCATTGCAGAAACCGGCGGGCAAAATGCCTGCATAGTTGATTCTTCTGCCTTGGATGAGCAAGTGGTGGATGAGGTTATTAAGTCAGCGTCTTTATCAGCCGGACAAAGGTGTTCTGCTTTACGAGTCCTGTATCTGCAAGAAGAGATTGCCGATGGCTTTATCAAAATGCTGACGGGCGCCATGAATGAACTTGTCATAAACGACCCACGCTTTATTGCTACCGATGTTGGGCCAGTCATTGACAAGGCCGCCCAAAAAGGTTTGATGGAACATATTAACGCTGTCGCCAATGGAGAACTGCGTGGCAAGGCTAAAATCCTACACCAATGCAAAGTTCCTCCTCAGCTGGATGAAACTGGTTCTTTTGTGCCACCTACCCTTATTGAACTGGAAAGCTTGTCTCAGCTCAACGAGGAAAACTTCGGCCCAATTTTGCATATTATTCGCTATAAA
>JANQSM010000282.1 GCA_028284025.1 Alphaproteobacteria bacterium
GTTCAATTGCGGATTCATGATCCGGCCCACCAAGATTAAAAATGACTACGGCTGTTTTTGTCATGAAAAACAACATATATCGTTTGGGATGGATGGCAAGATCAATTGGCTTTAGGCGCTGGAAGATTTAAGAGTTTGTTCCACTTTGGTGGTATACATGTTACGCACGGCTTCAGGCAGGTTGGATTTTTTGACTTCCAGGTAAGTGTTTGTGATTTTGGCAATCTTGGCTTTGGCATCTCCTTGAATATCTCTTAGCTCTTTTAGAGGATCAATACGTTCAAAAATGCTTTTCAACAGATTAACAATGACTTCGCGGTCAGTAGCTTTAACAGAGTGTTTGTAAAAGCCAAGGCAAGCATTTACTTTTTCAGTCTCGGGACTCAATTCTTTTAAATAGGCATGAACAACTTCGTATTGATAATGTTTGGAAATGCGCTTTGAAACCAGTTCCTGCAATTCTGAGGAATAGCGATTTTCTTCATTTTCTTCCATTCGTCTCAATAGGTGGGCTGTCTCTTTAACTTCTTCAAGCACGGGAGCTTTTTTATCTAGTAATAAAGTATTTTCCGTCACATAGTGCATCAATTGCTCTGTCAATGCGCCTTTACTTAGAGAGAGTGCAGGATTCTTGAAAATCTCACGGACCTTTTCCATCGCCGGCGGAGGATCTGTTACTTCAACATCTTTGCCTTCAATCATGTTCATTAAAGCCCACACTTTTTCTGATAAGTTGGGCGAATTTTCAAAACAATCATTCCATATCATTGGGTTACTTAATAAGTCACCAATCAGACAGTCGATAAATCGCACAAGATCCGGGTGGGTATCTTCCTTTAAAAGAGAAAACACCTTATTGACTTTATCCATCAGAGTTTTTTCTTCAAAAATATAATTTGCAAGGGCTGCAAAACATAAAAAGCTGGTCTCGGTTTTGTCTTTTAGGGCAAGAAATTCGATCAGGCCAGCCTCTTTAGCGTCTGGCTGGATAACAGGAATTTTTTCTTCTTTATCGTATTCCCAAGTTTTTTTAATCAGTTCATCACACAATTTATTTAAAGCTTTAATTCGGTCCTGCACGTCTTCCTTTAAGTCCTTCACTTGGGCAATGGCGATTTTCTGAACAGCATTGTTCATAATGCTGCCAGCATCGGTAAATACTTTCTGGTGTTTCTGACTATGCAGCAGTTCAACAACCGAAATTTTCCGGCCAATCAGGAATTTCTCACAATAAAAACGGATCAATTGCCGGGCAGCAGGCTTCATAAAATCTTGAATAGAGTGGCATCTATTATTTTTTGCGACCTTATCCACCGTTTCATGGTCCATGAAGTGATTCCCCAATCATTTTATAACCCAATCTATGTCGATTTGTGTGAGTTATGTGGCAATGTGTTATATCACAGGTCGTGCATACTCCCAATACAGACTTTCTACAGTATACGCTATTTGAGTTAAGATTGAGTTACGGGTGCCACATTTATTTATCAGCAGAATTTGAGATTTCATAAAAGCAAATCGCTGCGGCATTAGAAACGTTTATGCTGGGCATTTGCTCCGAGTTTGGTAATTTGACCAACTTGTCGCAGGATTCTTTTACCAACCGCCGGATTCCAGGGCCTTCAGCACCCAAGACCATAGCAAGTTTCTGATGCGGTACTATATCCCCTAAATATTGGCTGCCTCTCTCATCCAGCCCAACGCAGAAAAAATGCTTTGATTTCAAAGTTTCAAGGGTGCGGGAAATGTTGGTGACTTCAATAACGGGGACATGCTCCACAGCTCCGCAGGCGATTTTGGCCAGAGCAGGAGTCAGGCCAGGGGCATTTTTATCTTGAACAATCAAAGCCTGTATATTGAATGCTGCGGCAGACCGTAAAATGGCTCCAACATTATGTGGGTCTGTGACTTGATCCAGAATAGCAATAAACGTATGGGGCTGATCCTTTGTTTGATCTAAAAAGTCTTCCAGATGCATTTGAGGTATTGGCGTGCAATCCAGTGCAATATGCTGATGAACGGTCCCTTCATCAAAGGCGTTTTTAAAGAAGTCATTGTCCACTGTTTTATGATCACATCCTGCCGGCAGTTTCAGATTGGGCAAACCTTTTGCCGCTTTCTGAGTGGTATATAAAACCTTGCATGTTCGTCCCGGATTCTTTAGGGCAGCCAGAACAGCATGCTGGCCGTACAATAGGGTATTGGACCTTTTATTTTTAGCCACAGAAGGCTGGCTGGTTTTTTTGTGACGGGATTTCTTCATTTTTTATACTTCATCCTTGACAAGCAGCGTCTAAGAAACTAACCAATAACACTTCATAAATCCAGTCCGAATATTGGATCAGGAGGGGTGGCAGAGCGGTCAAATGCACCTGACTGTAAATCAGGCGTCTCAGACTACGTAGGTTCGAATCCTACCCCCTCCACCACACTTCGCCTCCAAATTGCAAAAGCAATTTGGGAGCTTCGTGTGGCAAGCCACACAGAAGCGATAGGGGAAGTAGTGCCCCTCGTAGCTCTGCTTGCAGAGCGAAGTGGGGCTGGTTATAATCCTTATATGTATTTTGTTTATCTCATTCAAAGTGAAATTAATTCAAAGCAAAAGTACATAGGGCTTACTGACAATGTGCAGAGTAGACTTAAAGATCATAATGATGGAAAGTCAATTCATACAAATAAATTCAAACCATGGAGATTAGTAACCTATTTTGCCTTTTCCAGTAAACAAGCTGCCGTGGATTTTGAAAGATATCTAAAAACAGGATCAGGATGGGCTTTCGCAAAAAAAAAGGTTATGGAAATGAATAATAAAACCCTCAAAGCTGATTTTTATAATCCTGTCCCCTCCAACATTCTTAAGTCAAAATCCTTTATTCCTTTTATATGATAAATTTGACCATTACAAAAGCCCTGGTTATGGGTTTTTTAAATGGTGCTGTGAGTGATTGATGAGAACCTACATGTAGATTTGGTGAGAAAACTAAACTCGGGATAAAGCAAGTTTATCAAGAGTACCAAATTTTTCATCATCTCTAGAATTAATGCCACGGTACACACGACCTTTAAGCTTCTCCATGGCAACTTGTATACCTTTTTCTAATCTCTCTACAATGTCATCTTGTGTTGGCAATCCACAACCTGTCAAATCTAATGATGGTTCTATAGCGTATATCAAAGGATCAATAGTAAGCTCTAAAAGAAGTTGGTGTGTACTATTTTCGTCTGCTACTTTTCTTCTTTCAAGTCCGTAGAGGTACACTAAGTAATAATTCACAGGGTTTCTAGGAGGGGAAAATTGCCGATATTCCGAATAAACACTTTCTAAGAGATCTCTTAAAGCTGCTTTAACAAGCTTATTGCCATCTATATCAATTTCTCCCCCATCATCTAGTGCGAATCTAATTTTTCTAACATTAAAAGTTGGTTTGTCAGTATATTCATCTTTAGCAATATCATCATAAATGTAGCATTGCTCTGGATTTTTTGAAGGTAATGCCATTTTAACAAGCTCAATAAATTTTCTAAGTGCTTTATGCACAGCCTCCAGGACTTTGCGAGAGTCGATAGACTGCTTAACTACGAGATCTATTAGGGCTTCAGACTTTCTAAGATTTTCAATGAGTGTCCCATCAGTAAAAAGATTTAGCGTTCCTTCGCCGCTATGGTTTATTGATATGGAATCTCCCAAACCTTTTCTGGCAAGAATGGCATATATAATAGCCTCAAGCAGGTTGTAATTTATACTATCATTAAAGTCTTGGCCTAGAGGAAATGAAGCAGGTCTTTGACCTTGTTTTAGTGCGGAATCAATATAATCAATGATTTGCATTAAAGCGGATTCATGCTCAACATAATCAGTCATTTTTGCATCCAGACATTCATAAAAGTCCGGATCATTGAAGAGCCCGTCTCTTCCCGTCCCTGGGTAAATTATTAATGTGGTTTTATTTACAAAAAAACTTAATCCGACACCGTGTAGTGCATGACTCATAGCTCGTAAAGTTTTTGGGTCCAGAGTAGCCTTAAATACTTTGCCTGGCTCTACAGAATCTAGAATTTCTCTTGCAGAAAATGCCATATTGGAAGTCTCCTGAGTCAAATTAAATTTTCCTTTGGGGAAACATGCAGTAAGGGCTGTTAAATGTCAACAAATTTAATTTCAAAATCTTTATTTTTTAGGTCTATAATTATAAACTGTAACTCTACACAGGGTCGCAAACGTACATTTATGGCCCATCAGCCTTCATGCATAATTAATTCTGTGAAATTTTCAAAAGCATTGCATTTGAAATACGGATGGTTTAAAACCATTTTTCACGTGATATGCGGGTGTAGCTTAATGGTAAAGCCCTAGCCTTCCAAGCTAGTTATGAGGGTTCGATTCCCTTCACCCGCTCCACCATACAAATTCTTCCCAAAATCAAGCAGCAAATTTCCTTGAACATCAATGATTTAGCGTGTTCCAGGCGATTGTTAACCACACTTTAATCATACAGTTGTACGGTATAAAATGTTTGGTTGTATGCATAAAAAGAAATACAAATGCGATGGTTGATATGAATGAACAAAAGGCATTGGAAGATGCCACAGATGCGGTGCATTTATTGCCACTGGAGATTCTTCCACTTGAAACACCTGGCTTGAAAAAGGCGCGCATGGTCAAGAATGCGCAGCTTGAATCTATGGTGGAATTGTTTAAAGAAGTTGGGACTGGAAGTGGCCAGGTTCCAATTACCAGCCTGGGCGAAGTTTTCAAATCTGACCCGGAAAAACTTAAGCGTGATTATGAAAAACTAGAAAGCATTGCGGCGCTACAAAGTTTTGATGTGTATTCGTTGCGCATTGATTTTCGTCGTCTTGGAGTTGAGATTGATGAATCTAGTCAGCTTTCTTTGTCTGAAAATAAAAAGAATGAGCTTGCTTCCCAGATGAGTAAATTTACACGCCCCTTGGTGATGCGAATTTACGGTCAAAGTGATGTTGAGCAGACAGCACCGGATATTTCTGGATTGTTTCAATCAGCAGATAAAGAACAAACTTTAAAAAGTTTAAACTTGGTAGCAGAAAAACTGAAAGTACCGTTGCATGAAGTTCCAGACTTTTTAGAAGAGTATGGTGACACGTTTTTGTCCTTATCTTATTACCACAATGAATTGGATCGTATTACCCCGGTTACACGGCAATTTATAAAGGCTGTTATTGAAGCAAAAAAAAGCCACCAGTTTAAAACTGACCCGCAACAACAAAAGATGTGTAAAAACATTATTGAATCCTTTGAATATATCCATACTTCCTTGATGCAGCGTCTAAAGAAATTCCAGGAAATGTTCAATAGCATCTGGGAAACAATGGAAGCTGACACGTTTTACCAGATCAAAAGCATTATTGAGCAAAATCACAAAAGCCTTGGCACGGTCTTGTGCGGTCTTCTGGTAAAAATGTACCGCTGGCAGGAACGTTTTCCCAACGGTAATCCGCCAGTGGCAAAACTGGGTGAATTTATGCGCACTGAGGTAATGACTGGCTTGCAGCAAATCTACCAAACAGAAAAACAAGCCGAAGCGTTACTTGCAAAACAAAAAATTCCAACAGCAAAAGCCTCGGCACCAGAAATGGCAACGGCTTAATCGACAAAAACGCTGGACGATCTTGAAAAAGTGCGTTATAGAAGCTTTTCCGTTGCAGGAGCATAGCTCAATTGGTAGAGCGTCGGTCTCCAAAACCGAAGGTTGTGGGTTCAAGTCCCTCTGCTCCTGCCATTTCCAAGAATTATTGAAAAACTTCAAAAATCTTTATTTATCCCCTTGCAATTAGATGAGAAATCAGTATAGTGCGCACTCCAGCTTTCTGACGTAGGAAGAAGGCGGGGGAGTAGTATTGATAAAATCTATAAAAAACAAGCGGTTATAAAAATGGCAAAAGCAAACCCGGCACAGTTTATTCGTGAAGTGCGCCAGGAAACAGCAAGGGTAACGTGGCCAACACGAAAAGAAGTGATGGTTACGACCATGATGGTCTTGGTTATGGTGATCATCATTGCAATGTTTTTTTTCGCCGTAGATTGGGCGATTGGACACTTGATTAAATTTATTTTTGGCTTTGGGGGCTAAGAAAAAATGACAGCTAGATGGTACGTGGTCCATGTACATTCCGGGTCTGAGAAACGCACTGCTGACCATATTATGGAGCAGGCGAAGAAAAAAGGCCTAGACAAGGTAATTGAGCAGGTGCTGGTTCCTATGGAAGAAGTTGTTGAAGTACGCCGTGGTCAGAAAGTAAATGCAGAACGTAAGTTCTTCCCTGGCTATATGCTGGTGAAAATGGATATGAATGATAGTGCCTGGCACTTGGTGAGTTCTGCACCTAAAGTAACCGGGTTTTTGGGCGGCAAGCAAAAACCATCTCCCATATCTGAAGCAGAAGCTCTACAGATTATGGAGCAAATGGAAGAAGGCGTTGCTAGACCGAAGAACGCTGTAGAATTTGAGATTGGGGAAGAGGTTAAAGTTATTGACGGTCCGTTCGCTTCTTTCAATGGAATTGTTGAAGAAGTTGATTCAGAGCGTAGCCGTTTGAAAGTATCTGTTTCTATCTTTGGCCGCGCAACGCCGGTAGAGCTGGAATATGGACAGGTAGAGAAAGGATAAGAAAAATGAGTGCACAATTGGTGAGTTTAAGTGAAAAGCGCGAGCAGAAGTCTGCCAAGCAGGACATGTTTAAAGCCATTGAAAAGGCGGAAGTGGCTGTTCGGTTTTTTCCAGGTGCTATGGTGATTTCACCTCGCAGCAATTTTAAGGTGTTGCCAGGAATCTCAGGAAAGCATCTAAGCTAAATTTTATAAATGTGGGAGGCTCGCCATGGCCGTTACCACAGCTCTTTAACATTAGGATTAAGAAAAGAGGGAAAAATGGCAAAGAAAATTGAAGGGTACATTAGCCTGCAAATCCCGGCAGGCCAAGCTAATCCATCACCTCCGGTGGGGCCAGCGCTTGGTCAAAAAGGGGTTAATATCATGGAATTCTGTAAGGCGTTTAATGCGGCTACAGGTGATACACAGCCAGGAACACCTATTCCAGTAAAAATTACCGTTTATGCAGACCGGTCTTTCACATTTGAGACGAAAAAGCCGCCTGTGGCTTTCTTCTTAAAGCAAGCTGCCAAGATCAAAAAAGGTTCTGGCGTACCCAACCTAAATAAAGTGGGTAAAATCACGTGGAATCAGTGTGTTGAAATTGGTCGGGAAAAAATGCAAGACCTTAACTGTTTTGATGAAGAAATGGCGGCCCGTATGGTTGCCGGGTCTGCTCGTTCAATGGGACTTGATGTGGAAGGGGGGCCGTTCTAATGGCGAAGAAATCCAAACGCATGAAGAAAGCATATGAAGGTCTGGACCGTAGCAAGATTTACGAGATTACAGAAGCCTTAAAGCTTTTGAAAGACCGCAAAGCAACTAAGCTGGATGAAACGGTTGAGATCGTTTTACGTCTGGGTGTAGACCCACGTCAATCTGACCAGAATGTTCGCGGAGTAGTAAGCTTGCCGCATGGAACAGGTAAAAAATTGACGGTTGCTGTATTTGCGCGCGATGACAAGGCAGAAGAAGCCAAGAAAGCTGGCGCTGACTTTGTGGGTGCTGATGATCTGGCGGAGCAAATTCAAAAGAATGAAATCAGTTTTGACCGTTGCATTGCAACACCTGACATGATGGGTGTTGTTGGTAAAGTTGCCAAGATTCTGGGGCCAAAAGGCTTGATGCCAAACCCTAAGCTGGGCACAGTTACGCCAAATGTTGCAGCGGCTGTTGGAGCTGCTAAAGCGGGCCAGGTGGAATTCCGTGCAGAAAAGCAAGGCATTGTACACGCTGGTGTGGGCAAGATCAGCTTTGATGACAAGAAATTATTGGAAAATATCGAAGCGTTTTTGGACGCTATTCGCAAAGCCAAGCCAGCTTCTTTGAAAGGCGCCTATATGAAAAAAGCAAGTTTGTCTTCAACAATGGGTCCTGGCCTGCAAATTCCTGCAGCGTAAGGACACAGATAAAGGAGTACGACAATGGATAAAGCACAAAAGCAAGCATTTGTTGAAGATTTGAAGCAGGTTTTTGAAACTGCCAAAATTGTGGTGGTGACACAACCTGTAGCATTGGATGCAACGGAAACAGCAGAGCTGCGTTCTAAGGTGAACGAAGCCAATGCCAAATTCCGGATGACAAAAAACCGGTTGGTGAAAATTGCGATCAAAGGGACGCAGTATGAGCCACTGGAAAAGTTTTTCTCTGGCCAGACTGCAATCGCGTATTCTGAAGATCCGATTGCGGCAGCCAAGGTTTCTGTTGACTTTGCAAATGAAAATGAAAAATTGCAAATTGTCGGCGGCGCTATGGGAGAAAAAGAGCTTGATGCGGATAGTGTTAAGCAATTGGCGAAATTGCCATCCTTGGACGAACTACGTGGAAAAATTGTTGGCTTGCTTCAGGCACCTGCTGGCAAGATTGCGCGGGTTGTTCAGGCACCTCCGGGACAGTTGGCCCGCGTGGTGGGGGCATATGGCAACAAGCCTCAATAAACTGAGTGTAGGAACAAACTGAATTTTAATTTTTATTTTAAACTGAAGGAGAAAAAGCAATGACTGACTTGGCAAAAATCGTGGATCAGCTTTCTGAGTTGACCGTTCTTGAAGCCGCAGAATTAGCAACAATGCTAGAGGAAAAGTGGGGCGTTTCTGCTGCTGCACCTGTAGCCGTAGCTGCTGGTGGTGGAGCTGCCGCAGGTGGCGAAGCTGCTGCTGAGAAAGACGAATTTGATGTCGTTTTGACTGCTGCTGGAGACAAGAAAATTAATGGCATTAAGGAAGTTCGCGCTATCACAGGTCTTGGCCTTAAAGAAGCCAAAGACATTGTGGAAGGTGCGCCAAAGACCCTTAAAGAAGGCGTTTCCAAGGCGGAAGCTGAAGAGTTCAAGAAGAAACTGGAAGAAGCTGGCGCAACTGTAGAGCTGAAGTAATTGACGTTGTCCGGCATCTATTTTCCTGTTTAGACAAAAGGTTGGGGCATTGGTTGCCTTGGCCGGCTGTCTATTGGGGAAATTGAAACTGTTTCAGGCCGGGAATGTTGTTTACACGCTTGCAAAGGCGTCATTATTTCCGCCACTCCGGGTTTTCCCGGCAAATTGGCGGGTGGTATTTATAATTAGTCATTAAAGTCTGTCGAGGTACATTATGGTCGCGTGGCAAAATTCATTCACTTCTCGCAAAAGAGTTCGAAAAAATTTCGGAAAAATCGTTGAAGCATCAGCAATGCCTGATTTGTTGGGTGTGCAGAAGGAATCTTATGAAACCTTTCTGGTTGCAGATGTAAAACCTGAAGAGCGTCTAGATACCGGACTACAATCGGTTTTCAAGTCAGTCTTCCCGATCAGTGACTTTAATCAGACTTCTCAGCTGGAATTTGTTTCCTATACGTTTGATGAGCCTAAATACGATGTTGAAGAATGTATGCAGCGTGGCATGACATTCTCTGCCCCCCTAAAAGTAACTCTTCGACTTGTTGTGTGGGATGTGGATGAAGAGACAGGCGCCAAGTCCATCCGCGATATTAAAGAGCAAGATGTTTACATGGGTGATATGCCTTTCATGACAGAAGGTGGAACCTTTGTGGTGAATGGAACTGAGCGGGTGATTGTTTCTCAGATGCATCGTTCTCCGGGTGTTTTCTTTGATCATGATAAGGGAAAATCCCACTCTTCTGGGAAGTTCCTATATGCTGCTCGCATTATTCCTTACCGCGGATCTTGGCTTGACTTTGAGTTTGATGCCAAAGACCAGGTATACGTGCGAATCGACCGTCGCCGGAAACTGCCTGCTACAACTTTGTTGATGGCATTGGATAATGAAGATACGGCTAAAGAGCGGATTAAGCTTGCTGCAAAAGATCAGGAAATTGCTCCAGAAGCAGCGGTGGGAATGTCTTCGGAAGATATTTTAAGCCACTTCTATGATGAGGTTATTTTTACAAAAACCAAAAATGGCTGGAAAACAGATTTCGTGCCGGAGAAAATGCGCGGCTTGAAGTTGAAGTTTGATCTGGTAGATGCCAAAACCAGTAAAGCTGTGGCCGAAGCCGGAGAGAAAATAACACCGCGTAAAGCCAACAAACTGTCCAAAGACGGGTTGAAGGAAATTCTGGTACAGGAAGAAGAAATTATTGGTCGTTATTTCTCTACGGATCTAATCAATGAAGAAACCGGAGAAGTTCTGGTAGAAGCCGGAGATGAAGTCACCAAGAAAGTCCTGGCTAAATTTGAAAAGGGTGAAGAAAAAGAAATTCGTACCCTTGCCATTGATAATGTAAATGTTGGGGGATACATCCGTAATACACTGGCGGCTGACAAAAACTTCTCCCGCGAGGAAGCCCTTATCGATATTTATCGTGTGATGCGTCCGGGTGAACCTCCAACTCTGGAAGCAGCAGATGCTTTGTTCCAGTCTTTGTTCTTTGATGCAGACCGTTATGACCTTTCTGCAGTGGGTCGGGTTAAAATGAATGCCCGTCTTGGACTTGATTGTGATGATAGTGTCCGGGTTCTGCGCCGTGAAGATATTCTGGCCATTCTTAAGGAACTGGTAGAAATTAAAGATGGTCGCGGAGAAATTGATGATATTGATAACCTAGGAAACCGTCGTGTGCGCTCCGTGGGTGAATTGATGGAAAATCAATTCCGTGTTGGGTTGCTGCGCATGGAGCGGGCAATTCGTGAGCGAATGAGTTCAGTAGATATTGATTCTCTAATGCCTGCAGATTTGATTAACGCCAAGCCAGTAGCGGCCGCAGTGCGTGAATTCTTCGGATCGTCGCAGTTGTCACAGTTTATGGATCAGACCAATCCGTTGTCGGAAGTTACACATAAACGCCGTCTGTCGGCTCTTGGGCCAGGCGGATTGACGCGTGAGCGTGCCGGGTTCGAGGTGCGCGATGTACACCCGACACACTATGGTCGTATTTGTCCGATTGAAACACCGGAAGGTCCAAACATTGGATTGATCAACTCTTTAGCGACCTATGCTCGCGTGAACAAGTATGGTTTTATTGAAAGCCCGTATCGCAAGATTGAAAAAGGCAAGGTCACGGATGAAGTGGTTTACCTTTCGGCGATGGAAGAAAGCAAGTACACGATTGCCCAAGCCAATGCCGAGTTGGACAAGGCCGGAAAATTTATGGCTGATCTGATCAGCTGCCGGAAGGGAATTGACTTCCTGCTGGCCCGCCCAGAAGATATCGATTATATCGACGTATCACCAAAGCAGTTAGTATCTGTAGCTGCGTCCTTGATTCCATTCTTGGAAAATGATGATGCAAACCGCGCTCTTATGGGATCAAACATGCAACGTCAAGCCGTGCCGTTGGTGAAAGCTGAAGCCCCAATCGTAGGGACCGGAATGGAAGAATCTGTTGCTCGCGATTCTGGAGCAACTGTGGTTGCTCACCGCACAGGTGTGGTTGACCAAGTGGATGCCAATCGTATTGTTGTGCGCACAACCGAGAAAACCGAAGGCGACGCTGTAGGTGTGGATATATACCGTCTGCGTAAATTCCAGCGTTCTAACATGAACACTTGTATCAACCAGCGCCCGCTAGTGAAAGTGGGTGACCGCGTTGAAAAAGGAGATATTGTTGCCGATGGTCCAAGTACGGATATGGGTGAACTGGCTCTGGGCCGTAACGTGCTGGTCGCGTTTATGCCATGGATGGGATATAACTTTGAAGACTCTATTCTTATTTCTGAGCGTATTGTGCGTGATGATGTATATACGTCGATCCACATTGAAGAGTTTGATGTCATGGCTCGTGATACCAAGCTGGGTCAGGAAGAAATTACCCGTGATATTCCAAACGTTGGGGAAGAAGCTCTTCGCAACTTGGATGAGGCCGGCATTGTCTTTATCGGTGCTAAGGTAAATGCAGGGGATATTCTGATCGGGAAAGTGACACCAAAGGGTGAATCTCCAATGACACCAGAAGAAAAACTTCTACGGGCGATCTTTGGGGAGAAATCTGCTGACGTAAGAGATACTTCGCTTCGCATGCCGCCGGGTGCTTCGGGTACAGTGGTGGATGTGCGGGTATTCTCTCGCCGTGGAATTGACAAGGATGAACGTGCTTTGGCAATTGAGCAATCACAAATTGAGCAGTTGGCTCAGGATCGTGATGATGAGCGCTCTATTTTTGACCGCAATTTCTATGGCCGTTTGAAAGAGGCTTTGATGGGTCAGTCAACGGCTGCTGCAGTTAAAGACGCCAAACTGAAAAAAGGCCAAAAGCTGGATGATGCGACAATAGAATCCATCAGCAAGCATCTGTGGCGTCAGATTACTGTTGAGAATGCCAAGGTTATGGATGAAATCGAAGCTTTAACCAAGCAGTATGATGCCAGCATCGCCAAACTTGAAAAACGCTTTGAATCTAAAGTTGAAAAACTTCAGCGAGGAGACGAGCTTCTTCCTGGTGTGATGAAAATGGTTAAAGTCTTTGTGGCAATTAAGCGTAAGCTTCAGCCAGGAGACAAAATGGCCGGACGTCACGGAAACAAAGGGGTGATTTCCAAGATTATTCCAATGGAAGACATGCCTTACACAGAAGATGGAACACCGGTTGATATCGTTTTGAACCCTCTAGGGGTGCCATCACGGATGAACGTGGGACAGATTCTGGAAACGCACTTGGGCTGGGCGGCACACTCTTTGGGTCGTCAGGTTGCAGACATGGTGCGGGATGCCAAGAAAGCTGATGTCAAAGCAGTTAAATCTAAACTGAAAGATTATTATGGTGACCGGGATTACAAAGACCGTGTTGAGCCATTAACTGACGATGAAGTCGTTGAAATGGTTGGCAACTTGCGTAATGGAATTCCGATGGCAACACCAGTATTTGATGGTGCTCGTGAAGATGACATCGTGGAATATCTGGAC
>JANQSM010000288.1 GCA_028284025.1 Alphaproteobacteria bacterium
GTTATCACCTTCATATCCAAACACATCGGCGGCTTCTTCAAGAATAGTGTCTTCATCAACTTCATTCACGATTTCAGCTTCTGCTGTCGGGCGATCCCCTTCTTGCTGGCGGGCTGTTTTATCTTTATCCCCTTCACCGAATACGGAATCAAAAATGCGACCTAACATAGAGTCCTTCTTGGCGCCCTCCTGATCAGTGATCGTGACAGTCTGGGGCTCAGAAGCTGCTGAAGCTGCTGCATTTTGCTGAGCAACACCTGATTCTGGCTGCAGAGTGCTTTCAGCACTTTCTTCTACTGTTTGGGAAGATGTGGTTTCTTGTGAAAAAGTCTCAGATGATTCAATGACGCGTTGAGCAATTGCATCTCCTTCCGCCTGGGTAATAGGCGTTGGCGCATTGGCCATTTCCCTTTCATTTTCCTGGCGTAGATTTTCAACATCCTGGGCGGGAGGACTTACCAGTTCTTGCTGTACTTCACTAACAGGGGCAGCCTTAGGCGACACAGGTGTTGCAGATGAAAAATCGATTGGTGTGTAAGGTTTGCGTGGTGGCACATTAGGCACAGGATACATTTTTGCCCGGCTTTGTACTGCCTGATTCATATTTGGATTTACAAAACTTTGCGGGTCTTTTTGCGGTGGATGAGACAACGTGCTGTAGTACTTCATGTACATTTGCTCATCATATTGTTGAGCCTGTTCTCGCGGCACTAATCTGCGAGGGCGATTAGGGCTTTGCCACGGACGAATCCTTTGTCCCTGATTATATTCAAAACCACGGATAAGACCTGGAATAGTGGGTTGAGGTCCCAGCTGTTCCAAAGCATCCCAATTTACCTGAACGTCAGATCCATATTGTTGTGCCAAAGCCGGGGTGGAGAAAGCCACTGTTCCCAGCAACAATGATGTCAAAAAAACTTTTTTCATAAATCGATTTATATCTTTTAGAAATTTAACCCAAAACAGTTATGACAAACTTTAACCCCGGACGCAAATTTTCTCAACCAAATTTACTTGTATTTACTTTAAAAGTTTCATGATGGGACCATGAACTTCCTGATTAGAAGCCAAAATTGTGGGCGATTCCAAAAACATATCCTTTCCATCAATTGTGGTAATGATTCCACCGGCTTCGCGAATCAACAAAATACCGGCGGCAATATCCCATGGTGCCAGACCACGTTCCCAATATGCATCAAAGCGCCCCGCAGCCACATAAGCCAGATCCAGCGCTGCAGATCCCGTCCGACGAATACCGCTAGAAACCGCTGCCACCGCCTTAATGTCCTCCATGGTTTCTTCCGCGTGGTCACACCCTTTAAATGGGATGCCCGTCACAAACAAACAAGTTGATAAATCATTCCGGGCCGAAACCCTTAAACGCTTGCTGTTCACAAAGGCACCCTGGCCTTTTTCACCATAAAAGACCTCATCTTTCACCGGATCATAAATTACTGCGGCTGTCAGAACACCCTTTTCTTCCAGTGCAATGGAAATACACCAGTGCGGCATGCCATGCAAAAAATTGGTTGTCCCATCCAATGGATCCATGATCCAGCGTGCCTGCTGCTTTTCAACTTCCAGCACGCCTAATTCTTCAGATAAAAAACCAATATTAGGGCGGGCTTCCAACAATTCAGCCCGCAGGGTTTTTTCTGCCTGAATATCAGCCTTAGAAACAAAATCAGCCGGACCTTTACGGGAAACCTGAAGGTTTTCTACTTCACCAAAATCCCGCACCAGTTTACGTGAGGCTTTCTCAGCCACGTTGATCATAATCTGAAGTGTGGGAGAAACTTTAGCGAGTCTCCTGTCTTGTCGTTGAGAAGCTACCATGTGTCTACTTTTTTGCCCCAGCCATTTTTACGGGAAACTGTTGCAGGTCACCCTTCTTGTTTTCCCCGAAATAAATTGTTTGATGCGGGAATGGAATTTCAATACCTTCCTTGTCAAAAGCTTCCTTCATTCTGGCCAAAAATGCACGATGTAACGCCCATTGCTTGCCAGGCAAAGTTTTGATTCGCACTCTTAATGTTACAGCAGAGTCCCCCAAAGTTGTCACTCCATCAATCACTGGGTCTTCAACAATGTCACCTTTAAAGTCTTTATTTTTGACAAACTCTTTGCACAGTTTTTCAAGATGTTTGGTGACATCAGCCACATTTTCACGATACGCCACACCGCATTCTATGACAGCAACAGAAAAGTACTTGGTCATATTTTTAACAGATCCGACAGAACTCCACGGAATTGTGTGGCGATTTCCACTTAGATCGCGCAGAATAACGGTGCGAATAGAAATATCTTCTACTACGCCAGCCCGGCCATCTACTTCAATTACATCGCCGATGCTGATCGTATCTTCCAGTAAAATAAACACACCAGTAATCAGATCTTCTACAAGAGATTGCGCCCCAAATCCAACTGCCAGACCCAACACCCCGGCCCCAGCCAGAATCGGTCCAATGTTAACACCCAATTCTGATAAGATGACCAGAGAGAGAACTAAGAACATTGCAATAGAGACCACCTTGCGAAA
>JANQSM010000195.1 GCA_028284025.1 Alphaproteobacteria bacterium
CATAATCCAGCGGCACATTAGCAAAAAAGTCAACGGATTTGGGGTCTCCGCCATGCTCTCCGCAAATACCAAGCTTGATTTTCTTGTTCGTCTGGCGTCCGCGATCCGCTCCCATTTGAACCATGGTCCCAACGCCATTTATGTCAACAGTAACAAATGGATCATGCAGTAAAATATTTTGCCGCTGATAGCGATCCAGAAATGTGCCAGCATCATCACGGGAAATACCAAAAGTCGTTTGAGTGAGATCATTTGTCCCAAAGCTGAAAAAGTCTGCGTGTTCGGCAATGCGATCTGCCCGCACGCAAGCTCTGGGTAATTCAATCATTGTTCCAACCGAGTATTCAAGCTTTTGGCCGGTTTCTCTCATAACAGATTCCCCGGTTTTCTCAATCAATGTGCGCATCAGAATTAATTCTTCTACCGTGGCAATAAGAGGAATCATAATTTCTGGATGAACTTTTTTACCATAGGCTTTTTGTACATTGCTTGCGGCTTCAAAAATAGCACGCGCCTGCATCTCATAAATTTCAGGATAACTAATCCCTAAACGGCAGCCGCGATGCCCCAGCATGGGGTTAGATTCTTTCATCTTATTCGCTGCTGTTTCCACTTCTGCCAAAGTTTTGCCTGAAGATTCCGCCATTTCGATCATTTCTCGTTCACTATGTGGCAAGAACTCATGCAAAGGAGGGTCTAGCAAGCGGATACAAACTGGCAGATCGCCCATCAATTTGAAAATTTCTTCAAAATCATGACGCTGCATAGGTAACAATTTCAAAAGAGCATATCTTCGTTCATCCTCATCATCTGCCATCATCATCTGCCGCACGGCCAAAATGCGTTCGGCGTCAAAGAACATATGCTCTGTCCGACACAGTCCAATTCCTTCAGCGCCAAAGCGCAAAGCAGTTTTAACATCACGTGGCGTTTCAGCATTGGCGCGTACCTTTAAAATACGGGCTGCATCTGCCCATTTTAGGATACGATCCAGCTCTTCACTCGGTTCAGGATCAATAGTCGGCACCATCCCCTTAATCACTTCCCCGCTGGTCCCCTCAATAGTAATTGCATCCCCATGACGTAAAACCAGATCTCCGATTTTCATGGTCTTGCTTCCATAATCAATATCCAGGTCCCCTGCACCTGACACACAGACTTTCCCCATACCGCGCGCAACTACTGCTGCGTGTGATGTCATCCCACCACGGGATGTCAAAATCCCATTGGCAGCTTCCATTCCATGAATATCTTCCGGGCTGGTTTCTATCCGCACCAGAATCACTTCCTGCCCCCGCTTGGATAATGCTTCGGCTTCATCCGCGGTAAAGACAATCCGACCGGATGCAGCACCAGGAGATGCAGGCAAGCCGGTGGCGATAACTTCCCTCACCGCCTGTGGGTCTAAAACAGGGTGCAGTAATTGATCTAAACACCCCGCATCAATACGCAGCACTGCTTCAGTTTCTGAAATCAATTTTTCATCGACCATATCGCATGCCACTTTTAAAGCAGCGCGCGCAGTGCGCTTACCTGTACGGGTTTGCAGCATGTAAAGCTTGCCTTGTTGAACGGTAAACTCGATGTCTTGCATGTCACGGTAATGCTTTTCAAGCTTTTTGCGGATTCCCGCCAACTCTTTGAAAACTTTAGGCATGACTTCTTCCAGGGAAGGGACATCAGAATGCTGGGCCTTACGTTCTTCAACCGTCAACTGTTGAGGGGTACGGATACCCGCAACAACATCTTCCCCCTGAGCATTGACCAGATATTCTCCGTAAAAAGCGTTCTTACCGGTAGAAGGGTCGCGCGTAAAGGCCACCCCGGTTGCACAGTCATTGCCCATATTACCAAACACCATGGTCTGAACATTCACAGCTGTTCCCAAGTCATGCGGGATCTGATGGATTTTGCGATAAGTAATGGCACGTTCTATCGACCAACTATCAAATACAGCACCGATCGCGCCCCAAAGTTGCTGTTCCGTATCTTGCGGAAATTCTATGCCAACGCGCATGCGTACTTCAGCTTTGTATTTTTCAACAATTACTTCCCATTCAGCAGCCCCCATATCAGTATCAGAAAGAATGGAGGCATCATGTTTATAGTCTGACAGAATAGTTTCAAAGTGATGGTGATCTACCCCCAAGACAACGTCGGAATACATCTGGATAAACCGCCGGTAACTATCAAAAGCAAACCGGCGATCTTTACTTTTCTTGGCTAACCCTTCAACGGTTTTATCATTCAACCCTAAATTCAAAACTGTATCCATCATGCCAGGCATAGAAATTGCCGCACCAGATCTTACAGAAACAAGTAATGGATTTTTAACATCACCAAATTTTGCATCCATGGATTTCTCAAGCTGAACCAAAGAGCCTTTAACCTGCTTTTTTAAATCTTCAGGAAAAGATTTTTTATTTTCATAATAATAGCGACAAACATCTGTTGTGATGGTAAAGCCTGGTGGAACAGGAAGCTCCATATTTGCCATTTCTGCCAGGTTTGCCCCTTTACCTCCCAGCAATTCCTTCATTGCTGCATTGCCTTCAGCCTTTCCGTCTCCGAAGTTATAAATCCATTTTTGGCTTGTCATGGCTCCTCTTCTGTTCGGGTTATTCTGCAGCGACCATATATTTAGCGCCTGGCTTACGAGTAAAATCATGTTTGGCTTCAATAAAACGCAGCGTCCCTGACAAAGACCGCATGATCATTGAATGAGTCCGTGCACCACCGGAAAAACGCCGCACCCCTTTTAACATTGTGCCATCCGTCACACCAGTGGCCCCAAACATTACTTCTCCATCAGCTAGCTCAACCGTAGAATATTTTTTATCAAAATCCTGAATGCCACATTTCTGGGCACGCGCTTTCTCATCCTCATTCC
>JANQSM010000049.1 GCA_028284025.1 Alphaproteobacteria bacterium
ATCGGTGTTATTTGAGAGATTCCCTAACGACCATCCCGGCCGCCCAGATGGCCGCCAGGCCAGTTTCCTCCTGGCGGTGTGAAATCATCATCATTGCCATCATGATCTTCTGGATCTCCGGGGGCACCCCATCTTTCCTTAGGAACATGACGGTAGTGCACGCGAATTACCCTTGCAAGCTGTGCAGAGAATAACGCCATGGTTTCTTGAATAACCCCCAACGCATTGGTAGCAAGCGCTGAATCACTGTCACGAAAAACCATAATATTTGCCAGGATTTCACCATCATGAGAACCAAGTGCAAAAATAACGTCTGAGTTACCCAGCCATTCTGCAGCATCCAATACTTCTTCATTAATTTCACCCTCTCTTCCATTGACATGTAAGTCTTTTCCTGCATCTACCAGAGTAGGAACACACGTATTGGCCAGATGGTCCAGGAGTACATCAACGGTCTCACGGGAATTATCATAATTAACATAAGCTCCCAATGACCAGTCTCCGGAAGTTGTCGGTAAAAATACCGCAGCGTTGGTTGGTCCCGTTTTTGTAAGCAAGAATTCAAGGGTTGTTCTTAGCAAAGCTTCTATATCCAGCTCATGCCGGATTAATGGCGCAAGTTCATCCCTAACCCCGAAAGCATCCTTGGAAGAAGTATCCTTTGTACCTGTTGGTTCAGTTGGATCATTATCACCATCTGCCCACATATTTGCCCCATTTGTATCATCTGTCCTCATATCTGCCTCCGGTTGTGTTTGTTGATCTTGCGTGGTGGATGTATCTGGTTCTCTTAACTTAGAAATTAATTTTGAAAGCATAAGAGAAAAGGGGTATATCACACTTTCAATATTTTCTGGAAGAGTTTCATCCTTGCCACTGAATATCAATAGATTACTTCTAGACCCTCTACTTGTACCTTCAGGGGCTGAAAAAATAACATCCCTTTCATGCAACCACTCTGGACTTGCAGGAAAGAATATTCTGACTTTGTCTGGATGATTTAAACGTATGGCTTTGTCAGTATCCTTAGCTGGCACTAAAACATTGTGACATAGGAAGCTGAATACAGCGTCTTCACCTCTATCTGGTGTATCACTAGGCAATCCATAATTTACGCACGAATATGAAATAGACCCGTCTTCATTCAGCTGTTCACACCATAGGATACCTGCGGGACCAACTATCTCAAACAAAAATTCTAAAGCCCTTTCTACAACGACATCAGGATCTTTTTCAGTTTGAAGCTCAACTTGCAGTCTAGCAATACCAGTCATCATTTCTAAAAAATGCGGGCTTTGCTGATTTTGGGTGTTATCGTCTGCCATATTTTCTTCTTATTTTATAAAAGTTCGTGAATACTTAGTTCTTTATTTTCAAACAAGACCCATCTTTATAGCATATGGCAAAAGTGGTCAACAGAAATTATTGCTTTTTTAGATATTTTTTTATCCGGCTGTCTTGGAAAATTTTTTGTAAGGCCCTCTTGACTTATGTACAAGAATGAGTATTCTCACGGCTTCGCAAGACAGCATTTTTTAGGATTTATACAATGGCAAAGAAAAACTATATTCTCGTAAAACTTGAAAGTACGGCAGGGACCGGCACGTTTTACGTAAAAAAGCGCAACCCGCGTAAACAGCCTGAGAAACTGAAATTCCGCAAGTTTGACCGAAAGTCCGGCAAGCACGAAGAGTTTGTTGAGAAAAAGCTAAGCTAGCTTCCCCTGTATCTTCTATTTTATTTCACGCGGCTTTAACACAATTGCGGCCAGCATTTTTGGCCTCATAAAGTGCCTGGTCAGCCTCGGCAATGATTTTATCTGGGGTGAAATCTGATGCTGTCCCGCTTGCTACACCAATGCTGACGGTCACATTTAAAACCAAATTCTGCTCCGGCACAAAAAAAGGATCATCGCAAATCTCATCCTTAATCCGGGTAGCGGCCTTAACAGCAATATCACCCCGCGTATCTGGCATGATGCACAAAAATTCCTCTCCTCCAACACGTCCAATCAGATCAAAGTTGCGCAGCTTTAATTTCAATCGGTGTGCGACTTCCCGTAATACGGAATCTCCGGTCTGGTGGCCGTAGGTATCATTAATCATTTTAAAGTGATCAATATCAATCATTAAAACGCTAAGTTGGCGGGTAAGTTTGGTGGAAGATCTTTCCATCAGCTTATCAAGATGTGACATGACATAATGCCTGTTATGCAGCCCGGTCAGAGAATCCGTTAAGGCCAAAGCCAGGCTTTTTTCATAGCTTTCCTCCAGCGCCAAATGGTATTTTTTGCGTTTAATCTGGGTTCGTGCACGAGCCAAAAATTCGTCATCTGGACACGGTAAAATAACAAAGTCATTG
>JANQSM010000198.1 GCA_028284025.1 Alphaproteobacteria bacterium
TTTTTTATGCGTGGGTACGTTGTCTATAGTTTTCCATTAAGAACCGCTGGCGCTTGGTCAGAAATAAACTCACTTCATCTGCGTCAGGGGTGTTATCAATTTCTGGTTGTTTTGATGGGTCAACATGTGGGGCTGCTTCACCATTACTATCCCGCAGGGTGATGTGGGGCAGCGCAACTATAGTGCCAGCAACCAATAAAAGCCCTGCCATTCCAATTGCAGCAGCACGCTTCATCCAAAGGAACTCCTTTACAGCGGCACGAACATCCCCATAGCGCAATATATTCGTTTCCGGGCAAACTTCGGTATGGTTTTCTCTAATACGATGGGCAAGGCCGGCAATATTTCCTACAGCCGTGGGGCAAGCCTCAGGTTCTTCTTTGACCATACTGTAGGCAACATCATAAACTCTATCTGCTACTGCATTCAGACCATATTCCGGGTCTGGTTCCATCTCTTTAGCATCACAAATTTCGGCTAATCTAGATATTGCCTTGGCCATCCTGATCTCGCGTATCCATCCTTTTCGGCTGTATCTTTTATCTAGAGCATCTACAAGTTTTAAGAAATGATCAACTGAAACGACAGGTCGGGTGACAACAGAAGCATATTCAATTAATTGTAGAATAGCGCAGTAAAACATTGATTCAGCTGTTTGTTTTTCATGAGCAAGGTGAAATGGACAATGATCTTTTTCTTCTTTTTTAGCTTCTAGATCAGTATATTTTTCTTCTAAACTTCTTAAAGCTCTGTCTATAGCAGCTGGTAGAGCCGCCTCAAACTCTCCTTTTGAAAGAGTTTCCCTAAATTCTACAAGAGTTTCATTATCTTTATGCATTCTCATATTTGATGCTAATACATAAAGGATAGTAGCCACTTGCTCCGGGTTTTCTTGCATTCTTCGGGATGGAGCGCTCAACTTGGTGTTCAACTCTATTGCCCTAGTATAAATCTCCTCAGGAGTGAGTATCTCCCGTGGCGTCCGTTGGTATAATTCTTCTACATTTGTTGCAACTTTATCAAAAGCTACGCGGAGGTTACGACAAGCACCATAAACGCTATCATTCTCAATTTTTCCTGGTTTTTCAGCAAAATCAAAGTGGGTTTGAAAAAATTCGATTAAATTATAGATAGCTGATCGAGAAAGGACAATCTGAGGACTACCTAGTAGGGTAGTCACAATTTTACATACTTTAATGAATGCTTCATTGTCAGTTGCTTTATGTTTTCTAAGATTATTGACCGCATCTTCAAAATAGCTTACAGCAGGTTCCGGATCATTTACATCTCCAGCAATATTAACCCTTTCTTTTAGAAGAGCTTGGAGTCCTTCTAGGTCATCTGTAAAAATATAACGACGTAAAAGACCACCCCGTGCTTGTGGTGTTAATTCACTGCGTGGAACTAAAGTACCTTCTGCCATTTTACGGTTTTCCTTTATTATTGCTTAAAGCCGTATCCGTTTTAGCGTATATTTTCTCTATTGGCAATTAAAATGTAAATAGCATCGGTAAATCAACAGATTTTGCTTCAAAAAGTGGTTTTTTGCTGATTTTGAAAAATAAGGCTTGTACTGGAGCGAAAAATAATTAGATTAAAGTTGTAAGAAGCCTTATAAATAGAGGAATGGACTATAATACATAATAAAAGGACATAAAAATGGCCGCAAAATCTGCTAAAGCTGATAAATCAGCTAACCTTCAAGACACTTTCCTGAATAATGTACGCAAGCAAAAGATTCCTGTAACAGCCTTTCTTATGAATGGTGTGAAGTTACAGGGGATTATCACCTGGTTTGATAATTTCTGTGTGCTTTTAAAGCGGGATCAATATGCACAGCTTGTTTACAAGCATGCGATTTCTACCATTATGCCTACCAAGCCGGTTACTTTGTGGGAAGGCGATGATGACGGTGGCGAAGCCGTTGTTGTTGGTGGTGAAGAGGGCGATGATAAGGAAAGCGACGCTGCCGCTTAAGATGCTTTAATGCCAGGCTTTTCTTCAAAGATTTTCAAGCAGTCATCCCAAACCGCTAGCGAAAAACAGAAGAGGCCTTAATATTTCCCAGCAAGCTTTACAACACACTTCTAGTGGTCGGGCGATTGTTGTTCATCCGTACCTGAAAACCAATGTGATTGGGCAATCTTCGCTTTCGGGGCGCAGCAATGAAGATGCGCTGCAAGAAGCTGTACGTTTGACGCAAGCCATCAATCTGGAGGTCATTCAAGCTGAATCTATAGGTCTTTCCACTAAGCGTCCTTCTACATTACTGGGGAAGGGGGTTATTGACCGCTTTGCGGCAGATATTGAAGAAGACAAAGAAGATGTAGACCTGTTGATTGTGAATCATCAACTTAGCCCCATTCAACAGCGTAACCTGGAAAAGGCTTTAAATACCAAAGTAATTGATCGAACTGGCCTGATTCTTGAGATTTTTGGGGAGCGTGCTCAAACCCATGAAGGGCGCTTGCAAGTAGAATTGGCATCTTATGAATACCAAAAATCCCGCCTGGTTCGGTCCTGGACTCACCTAGAACGTCAGCGCGGTGGGGCAGGTTTTATGGGCGGACCAGGAGAACGCCAGTTGGAAATTGACCGCCGGTTGATTGCAGAACGTATTTCCAAATTAAAAGATGACTTGAAAAAAGTCCGGCAAACCCGCCAGCTCCACCGAAAATCTAAAAAGCGTAGTGCCTTTCCGATTGTTGCTCTTGTGGGCTATACAAATGCCGGAAAATCAACATTGTTTAATACCATGACCGATGCCAAAGTTGTGGCAAAAGATCAGCTGTTTGCGACACTTGATACCACGATGCGCGCGGTGGAATTACCATCGAATTTTTCCATCATTTTGTCTGATACTGTAGGATTTATTACTGATCTGCCCACCCATCTTATTGAGGCTTTCAAAGCAACCTTGGAAGAGATTAATGAGGCCGATATTATTCTGCATGTTCGTGATATTGTGCATTCAGAATCAGAGGCACAATATAAGGATGTGAATGATATTCTAGAGAGCCTGGGGGTAGAGTTATTTGATAATAAGGCCAATATCATTGAGGTTTGGAATAAAGCGGACCTTTTGCCTGAAAATGAGTATGAATATCTGGCGAATCTTGCTGCCCGGCAAGATAATGTTGTCTTGATTTCAGCAGAAAAGCGCCAAAATCTGGAGGATCTTTTTGCCGCCATAGAAAAGATGGCATACAAAGCCCGCCAGCATGTAAAAATTACGATTCCTGCGACTGACGGGGCCGCAATTGCCTGGATTCATGAACACGGTAAGGTTTTGAATCACAGCCAGGAAGAGGGCATGATGACCTTTGAAATTTTGTTTGATCCGGAAGATTTGAAGAAATTTTCACGTGATTATGCGGATGATGACACTCAAATTGCTGAAATAAGCTAAATTCCTTTGAATATCCACCTGAGTTAATCCTTTTTTAAGTTTAATTGTGTTATTTTTATGTTACGATTTGAAATATAAGTATACAACTATAACAAGTGGTAGGACAGTTAATGGCACGTTTTTTCTGGGACAACGATAGCAATGATCAGTTAGTCCGCACACAAGAATTCCAAAAAATTACCGGTTCACAAGAATTCATGCTGTGTGATCCTCATGTGCATGCAGGTCTTTACAATGCCCAGATGGATTTTCTAAATCAGTTCACTGACAAGGACATCATTTATAAGATCAAGGGTAATATTTCCAAGCTTTTGACGTTGGAATCTGGTTTCAAGACACCTGTGCCAGCCGCGCCATTGTTGCGTGGACTGGATCACCTTGTTCGGGTTGCTGAACAGCGTTTTAAAAAATCACCCTGGGATCATGAGGCGATTGAAGATATTGCCAAGAACATTGATGATTTTTTTGCTGTCCTAAAGTCACATGGTGAAACACCCGCTGATG
>JANQSM010000205.1 GCA_028284025.1 Alphaproteobacteria bacterium
ACGTCCAGCACGCCTGGACGCACACAAGAATTAAATTTTTTTAATCTGGGTGATAAACTTATGCTGGCTGATCTTCCAGGCTATGGCTTTGCTGCCGCGCCTAAGAAACAGGTCAAAAACTGGACTCATACCATCAAAGATTATTTACGCGGACGTCGTACCTTAAAACGTGTGTGTGTGTTGATTGACAGCCGCCATCCTTTTAAAAAACACGATGAAGAAATGATGACTCTTTTAGACGAAGCCGCCGTTTCTTACCTGTTAGTGCTGACCAAGGCAGATCTGCCCACCCAATCCAAGCTGGACTATAATTTATCTAAACTGGCTGAAATCATGCCCAAACACCCCGCGGCCTATCCAGAATACCTTTTAACCAGTGGTAAAAAAGGTCTGGGGCTGGACAAACTGCGCGCCCACCTGGCGAAGGTTTAAAAGATATTCTCATTCCCAGCCTACCCGGGAATCCAGAATGTCAGGGTACAAGTTTTAAGCTACTTCGCGCTCATTCACGTCAAGACCGGTCTCATTATAATAAGACCCATTGCGCGTTTTCAAAAATGACTCCAGCGGGATGTCTTCTTGTTTGATAAATCCTTTGGCTGGCAATGCTCCATCACTTACCATTTCCACCACCGCACAAATAGAAGCCGCCGTGGTCCAGGAAATCGCCCGCCACATCTGACCCTCAATTTCCTGCGGTCGATAGGCCCTAACAAATTCATCCCGGAGCAACCGGTCTTTTTTCCAGCCTTCAACAGATGCATGCACATAGACCACATCATCATTTACCGGCGGCTTGGCATTGATCAAAATATTGGCAGACAATTCAGGATCTTCACGCAACAACAATTCATCCAGCAAGAATTTAATGGCACGAACGTGGCCAGGATAGCGCATAGTTTTATAATTCAACTGCTCTACTTTCCCTTTATAGGTTTCACACATAGTGCCTAACCCACCGGACGTCGTAAAAGCTTCCAGCTTAATTCCGTCAATATAAATAGTTTCTAACCGGCTTAAAGGTGAAATCCATTTATGTTTTTTGTCCTGAATGACTTCACAATCATTTAGATATTCATTGATCACCCCTTGTGGAGACCAATTAAAGGCATAACCCAAAATACCAGTTGGATGTTGTGGCAAGGCCCCTACCCGCAAACGAATATTGCGTATTTTGCTAAACCCCCCGGCCAATGCCGCTCCCACAATGCCGATAAATCCAGGAGCCAAACCACATTGCGGCGCCATCACTGTTGAGGAAGTTTTGCTCATTTTTATAATGGCTTGGGTGGTAGGCACATCCTCAGTCAGATCAAAATAATGTACCCCCATGTCATGGGCAGTTTTTGCAACGCTCAGATTTAAATTGTACGGCAAGCAAGAAACTACGGCGTCCTGATTCTTGAAAAGCTTTTTTAAATCTGCCTTTTTTGTGACATCTGCTTTTTGTGTTTTAAAGGAAAGTTTCTTGCGGGCCACCGCATCCACGCCGGTGACTTCAAACCCACTATGTTGTAATAAAGATGCAACTAACGTTCCTACTTTCCCCAGTCC
>JANQSM010000239.1 GCA_028284025.1 Alphaproteobacteria bacterium
GCCCTGCCCCTAAAAAGGCAGCTGTAAGCATATCACGTGCAAAGCCCAGGACACGGCTGATCATTGTTAGCCCACCCACCTTGGCAATGGATTTCATCAAGGTCATTTATTCTTCCTGCGCTTTCAGATCGTAAAGAATTTCCAGTGCCTGGCGCGGGGTTAAAGTATCAGGATTTATCTTATTCATTTTTTCCACCAACGGATGGGGCCGTGCCGGTTTGGCTTCTTCTAAAGTTGTCTGGAAGAGTGGCAGGTCTTCAGCCAGTTTTGTGGTGGCCGCTCCTTGTTCTCCTTCTTCCAATGCTTTTAGAACCTGGTTCGCGCGGGCCGTCACTGCTTTAGGAAGGCCAGCCAGTTCTGCCACGTGAATGCCGTAAGACCGGTCAGCTTGCCCGGCAATGACTTCATGCAGGAACACGATAGAATCCTGCCATTCTTTGACACGCATGGTATAGCAATTTAGATTTTCAAGCTTGGCAGCCAGCGACGTTAATTCATGATAATGGGTCGCAAACACCGCGCGGCATTTAACAACATCATGTAGATATTCCAGCACGCCCCAGGCGATAGAAAGTCCATCAAAAGTTGCTGTTCCACGTCCGATCTCATCCAGAATCACAAAAGATTTATCCGTGGCCTGGTTCAAAATCGTGGCAGTTTCAATCATCTCTACCATGAAGGTGGATCGGCCACGGGCCAGATCATCGGCAGCGCCCACCCGGCTGAAGAGTTTATCAACAATACCAATGGTGGCAGATTGTGCGGGAACATATCCGCCCATCTGGGCCAACAGAACAATCAGGGCATTTTGGCGTAAATAGGTACTTTTTCCGGCCATGTTGGGTCCCGTCAACAGGCGCAAATTTTCACCCGGACTTAAACTCGCATCATTGGCAATAAACTGTTCATCCACTTGCTTTAAAGCGCGCTCCACCACCGGGTGGCGCCCCCCTTTAATATCAAAGGTTGTGTTTTCACAAAGATCCGGGCGGCGATAATCATAAAGCCGGGCAAGTTCGGCAAAACTTCCTGCGACATCAAGAGCAGCAATGGCCCGCGCTGCAGTCGTAATTTTTTCTGCCTGTTCTAAAATCATCTGGCTGAGTTTGTCAAAAAGTTCCAGTTCCACGGCCAGCGCTTGATCATCCGCTTTGGAAAGTTTAGCTTCCAGCTCTGCCAGTTCCGGTGTGGTAAAGCGCACTGCACTGGCTAAAGTTTGG
>JANQSM010000248.1 GCA_028284025.1 Alphaproteobacteria bacterium
CCAAACTTCATTTTCATTGTCTTCGCGCCGGCAGCCAGCGACAACAATTGATGCCCCAAACAAATTCCAAATAAGGGCATCTTGTTTTCGAGCAACTGTTTGATCGCCTGGATGGCATAATCACAGGGTTCCGGATCACCTGGTCCATTGGATAGAAACACCCCATCAAAGCCACCCTTGAGAACCTCGTCTGCCGGCGTTGTCGCAGGTATGACTGTCACATCACAACCTAAATCTACCAGTATCCGTAGAATGTTGCGCTTCACCCCAAAATCATAAGCAGCTACCCGCCAATGTTGCTTACCAGCAGCCTTGTGCCCGGCCTCCAGAGACCAGACTCCCTCCTGCCAGGCATAATTAGAGTGAGTACTAACTTCTTTTGCTAAGTCCATACCTAAAAGGCCTGGAAAATCCTTTGCTGCTTGTAAGGCCTTTTTCTCATCCAATTCGGGTAACGACATGATGCAACCGTTTTGCGCTCCTTTATCGCGTAAAATCCGCGTCAACCGGCGGGTATCAATGTCCGCAATCGCCACCACTTTCATACCGTTTAAATACTCAGCAAGAGATTGTTGTTGACGCCAGTTACTGGCGAGCAAGGGCAGATCCCGAATCACCAGACCACTGGCATGGACCTGAGCTGATTCTTCATCTTCTGAATTTGTCCCAACATTGCCAATATGTGGCTGAGTCAGTGTGATGATCTGGCGGCAATAAGACGGGTCGGTGAGTATTTCCTGATAGCCTGTGATTGAGGTATTGAAAACCACCTCACCGGTAGCTATACCTTCAATACCAATGGATTGTCCATGGAAAAGACTTCCATCTTCAAGGGCGAGTAAGGCTGATTGCGGCAATAAAATCTCCGTTAATTAGGGTTACACATACAAAACGGGAGCAACCTGTTGGTTACTCCCGCTTCTGTTGCGGCAAGTTTACTCAACTTCATTCATCAGGTCTATTGCAGCCAGGCAGATCCGGCTAAGATAATCGCATGCTCCAACTTTGTCCCATGTCAGAACTTGATGGTATCAAGGCAAAAGGCTTTGAAATACAGATCCAGGATAAGACTCTTCTTATCCTGATAGCACGTCAGGAAGATGCCATTTATGGTTATATCAATGCCTGTCCACACACAGGTATTAATCTGGATTGGGTAAAGGATCAATTTTTGGATCACGAAAGCAAGTATCTGCAGTGTGCAACCCACGGTGCCCTGTTCCAAATCCATGATGGTTATTGTGTGTTCGGTCCCTGTCGTAGCGAATCACTACAACAGCTTGAACTGGTGGAAAAAGATGAACATCTGTATGTAATACCCCCTGCCAAAGCCTAAAGCTGAACTATGCCAGCCTTTATTCATAGATAAAATTTTATATATTTTTCAAAAACTTACACAAATCACTCGTGATTTCATGCAGATTTTTCAAGAATTTAGCGCTCATCCGGAGTTTTCTTTCTTATTCCATCGCCTATAATCTGCGCATAAATTCAGGTTTTGCAATAACTTAGGGAATAATATTACCAATACACATTGGACGGCAGAAAGCCATGCGAGAGAAAAAGAAAAAACGCAATATGAATGCACTCACCCCCGGGATTGAGCTGCATTGGTATGAAATCAAGGAGGTAATTGGCCAGGGTGGCTTTGGCATCACCTATCTCGCCTATGATCAAAACCTGGCCCACGAAGTTGCGATTAAAGAATATATGCCTGTGGATCTGGCGACCCGTAGCCAGGCAATGAGAGTGATCCCGTTAAGTCATGAATGTGAAGAACGTTATCACTGGGGACTCGCCCGGTTTCTGGAAGAAGCCAAAACATTAGGGCAATTCAAACACCCCAACATAGTTAAGGTAAGAAACGTCTTCCAGG
>JANQSM010000266.1 GCA_028284025.1 Alphaproteobacteria bacterium
GTTTCGCCTGGGCAATCGCACCGGCCTGGCACCTGGAAAAACACCTTTGGCAGTTGAGAAGAAACTGATGCAAGTCGTGCCAGATGAATTTATGGTCGATGCGCATCATTGGTTGATCTTGCACGGACGTTACGTGTGTAAGGCCCGCAAGCCGGAATGTTCCCATTGTGTGGTGGCACAAGAGTGCGGATATAAAGAAAAGAATCTTTAATACGCAATTCCTGGATGACGCCAGGATGAAATATATGCTATGCCAAAAGGTGGTTGAAAAAAGGAGACATAAGCTATGACTAAGAAATATGATGTTGTCGGCATCGGCAATGCGATTGTAGATATCCTGACTCACACAGAAAATCGTTTTTTGGAAGACAATGATTTGAAAAAATCTGCCATGACTTTGGTGGAAGAAGCCAGATCGGCCGAACTTTACAGCAAAATGGGTCCGGCACGCGAATGCTCTGGCGGGTCTGGTGCCAACACTTGCGCTGGAGTAGCATCCTTAGGGGGACAAGCAGCCTTTACAGGTAAAGTAAAACAAGACCAACTGGGCAAGATTTTTACCCATGATATCCAGAGCACCGGCGTGACCTTTACCACAGCTCTGGCAGTTGATGGCCCGGCAACAGCAACTTCGATGATTTTTGTCACCCCCGATGGAGAACGTACAATGCAAACTTATTTGGGGGCTTGCATCACGATGGATGTCAATGATCTGGAAGAGGATCTGATCCGGGATGCTAAAATTTTATACCTGGAGGGCTATGTCTGGGATACACCCGCAGGTCGTGAGATCTTCCAAACCGCGTGTGCTATGGCACGCCAGCATGGTACGAAGGTATCTCTTTCTCTTTCTGATCCATGGTTTGTCGACCGCCACCGTGATGATTTACACAGCTTTGTGCGCCAGAACGTAGACATTCTATTGGGCAATGAAGAAGAAGCTACGTCACTTTTCAAAGTAAATAATCTTTATGATGCCGTTGACATTATTGATAGCATCTGCCCGGTTGCTGCTGTGACGCGTGGGGCAGAAGGATCTATTATTGCTTATAAAAATGAATGGCACGAAGTTGCAGCTGAACCAGTTACCAAAGTTGAAGATACCACCGGCGCTGGTGACTTGTATGCCGCTGGATTCTTGTATGGCTGGGCACAAGGCATGGACCCTAGAGCTTGTGGTCAATTAGGCAGTATCGCCGCTGCAGAAATTATCAGCCATTTAGGGGCCAGACCAGAAGTGAATCTGGCAGATTTGGTTAAACAGAAGATGGCGGCTTAATCTCTTCCCATCTCTCTCTAACAAGGGATTAAGGTTAGATAAAGAATTTACTTGCAGGTTAGGGTCACACCCTCCAGACTCATCGGTTAGAAAGAACAAACGATGACAGAAAAAACAACCCTGCAAAAATGGCGTGCAGCGGTGGATCTTTATAATGACCGCCGGGCGATCGCCCTTTTCTTTCTGGGGTTTTCCTGCGGGTTGCCACTGGCACTTATCGCCGGAACTCTTTCTTTCTGGCTGGCTAAAGTAGGCGTGGCATTAACCGCCATTGGGCTATTTTCTTTGGTCCGCACACCCTATTCTTTAAAATTTGCCTGGGCACCGATTCTGGACCGCACCCGGTTGCCTATTCTGACCCGCCTGCTGGGCCGGCGGCGCGGCTGGGCGGTATTGATACAGATTCTGTTAATTGGCAGCATTATGGGATTGGGTATGACAGACCCGACCGCGAACCCATATCAAGTTGCCACACTGGCCTTGGCAGTAGCGTTCTTATCCGCCAGCCAGGATATTATTGTTGATGCCTTCCGGATTGAGATTTTCGATCAGGAAGAGCAAGGC
>JANQSM010000269.1 GCA_028284025.1 Alphaproteobacteria bacterium
ATTTCCACTGCACCAGAAAGATAGGAATCCAGCAAAACAGGGTTTTTGCCTGACACAACAACCGCTTCATTAATATAGCGTTCCAGAGATTTCATGTTATCGACAATTTCCATCGCCCGGCCACCCAGTACGTAAGAAGGACGAATCACTAAGGGAAAGCCAATCTCTTCTGCCACCTGCACAGCTTCTTTAGGGGATTTAGCAATTCCGTTCTTAGGTTGCTGCAAATCCAGTTTTTTCAGCATTTTCTGGAACCGCTCACGATCTTCAGCCAGGTCAATCGCATCGGGGCTGGTACCTAGAATTGGTATATTGGCCTCTTCCAGGGCATTGGCCAGCTTTAACGGTGTCTGGCCCCCAAACTGAACAATGACCCCTTTTAATGTACCACGTGCTTGCTCTGCCCGGCATATCTCCACCACATCTTCAGTGGTTAATGGCTCAAAATAAAGTCGGTCGGATGTATCATAATCCGTTGAAACGGTTTCCGGATTACAGTTAATCATGATGGTTTCAATTCCAGCTTCACTCAATCCATACACTGCATGGACGCAGCAATAATCAAATTCAATCCCCTGCCCGATACGGTTAGGTCCTCCGCCAAGAATAATTACCTTATCCTTGTCTGAAACATTGGCTTCATCTTCCTGGTCATAGCTGGAATACATATAAGATGTTTGTGAATTAAATTCTGCGGCACAAGTATCAACACATTTATAAACCGGGTGGACCTCAAGCTTGTGGCGATGCTTGGTAACAGTTTTTTCCGGCTTGCCAATCAATTCCGCCATGCGCGCATCAGAAAACCCTGACTGTTTCAAACGGTAAAACTCTTGCGCATCGGCAGGTAAATCACCCCCCCGCAAATCTTCTTCCATATTTACCAAATCCTGGATTTGTTCTAAAAACCACGGGTCTATGTGACAGGTTTTGTAAACTTCTGACAGTGTCATTCCGGCCCGGAAAGCCTGTGCCACAGTCAATAACCGATTTGGCGTTGGCTGCGCCAATTTTGACTTTAGAGATTGCGTCGTCAGCTGAGTGTGCACTTCATTCAAACCCGTCAGACCAATCTCCATTGATCGCAACCCTTTTTGCAAGCTTTCCTTGAACGTGCGGCCAATCGCCATTACTTCCCCAACCGATTTCATGGACGTTGACAAAAGCGCCCTGGTGCCGGGGAATTTCTCAAAGGTAAAGCGAGGAATCTTCGTCACTACATAATCAATTGCCGGCTCAAAAGAGGCAGGTGTTACGCCTGTGATATCATTATCCAGTTCATCCAACGTATATCCCACAGCCAACTTGGCAGCGATTTTGGCAATTGGAAAACCCGTAGCTTTCGATGCCAATGCAGAAGACCGGGAAACTCGCGGGTTCATTTCAATCACGACCATGCGCCCATTTTCCGGATTTACGGCAAATTGTACGTTGGACCCTCCGGTATCTACGCCAATTTCGCGCAGAACCTGGATAGAGGCATTCCGCATTCTTTGATATTCTTTATCCGTCAATGTAAGTGCAGGGGCGACAGTGACACTGTCCCCGGTATGAACGCCCATGGGATCAATATTTTCAATAGAACAGATGATGATGCAGTTATCCGCTTTATCGCGCACGACCTCCATCTCAAATTCTTTCCAGCCCAGAACGGATTCTTCCAACAACACCTGATGTACCGGAGATTCCCGCAAGCCGTTGAGCACCAGCTCTTCAAATTCCTGCATATTGTAAGCGATGCCTCCGCCTTTACCGCCCAGGGTAAAAGAAGGACGAGAAATAAGGGGAAGGCCAATTTTTTCCAGTGCAGCATGGGCCTCGGTCATAGAACTTACTAATTGAGAAGCAGGAGATTCCAGTCCAATTTTATCCATCGCATCCCGGAACTTTTGTCGATCTTCGGCCTTGTCAATTACCTCACTGCGCGCTCCGATCAGTTCCGCACCATATTTATCCAACACTCCGTTTTTGGCCAAATCTAACGCAGTATTAAGTGCCGTTTGCCCCCCCATAGTCGGCAAAATGGCATCGGGACGTTCTGCCGCAATTACATATTCGACAAATTCCGGTGTAATAGGTTCAATGTAAGTGGCATCAGATAATTCCGGATCCGTCATAATGGTGGCTGGATTAGAATTAATCAGAATAACCCGATACCCCTCTTCCTTCAGTGCTTTGCAGGCCTGTGCACCGGAATAATCAAATTCACATGCCTGACCAATCACAATGGGGCCAGCTCCAATAATAAGAATTGATTTTATATCTGTCCTTTTAGGCATCGATCATCCCGATAAAGCGTTCAAACAAATAGTGTGCATCATGCGGTCCCGGAGAGGCTTCTGGATGATACTGCACAGAGAAAATTGGCTTGTCTTTCACCCGTAAGCCTTCGTTGGTTTTATCAAACAAAGAAATGTGTGTAACCTCCACGGACTTCGGCAAAGTTTCTTCTTTTACCACAAACCCATGATTCTGTGAGGTAATTTCCACCTTTCCAGTCGCCAGATCTTTTACAGGGTGATTACCTCCGCGATGGCCCAACACCATTTTTTCTGTTTTTGCCCCCAAAGCCAAAGCCATCAACTGGTGGCCCAAGCAAATGCCAAACATCGGAATACCAGATTTCATTAGCTCTTGGATAATTGGTACAGCATATTCACCCGTTGCTTGCGGATCACCCGGTCCATTACTTAGAAAAATGCCATCTGGTTTCATTTTCAAAATTTTCTCTGCTGAAGTCTTGGCATTTACCACTGTTAAATCACACCCCATAGAGGCCAAAGATCGCAAAATGTTCTGCTTGGCACCATAATCAATTGCAACAATGTTATACCTAAAGTCTTGTTGCTCTTCATGCCCGGCTCCATAGGCCCATAATTTTTGATCCCATTTATAGGTCTGGTGGGTTGTTACCTCCTTGGCCAAATCCATACCGTTCAAGCCCGGCCAGGTTCGCGCCGTGTAAATCAGCTTTTCTATATCAAATTCCCCGCGGGGATCGTGCGCTATCACCCCGTTTGGCGCCCCTTGATCCCGAATACGACGTGTCAAGGCGCGGGTATCTATCCCAGAAATTCCAATCACATTGCTGGCTATCAACCAGTCATTAAAATGCTGTTTAGCGCGATAATTGGATGGATTGGTGATTTCTTCCCGCATGACCAGGCCATAGGCGGCTGGACCATTGGTTTCGATATCTTCCGGGTTTGTCCCCACATTTCCAACATGTGGAAAAGTAAACGTGATAATCTGCCCGGTATAGGATGGATCAGTAAGGATTTCTTGATAGCCTGTATGAGAGGTGTTAAAACAAACTTCTCCGACTTTTTCCCCGGTGGCACCAAATCCGGTCCCTCTAAAAACAGTGCCATCCTGTAGAACAAGGACGGCGGTATTGTTTTTTAAAGGCTCTGACATTAAATAATTTAAACCGTTTGTTGCGACCAAATTGCTGGAAAGCTAAGGTATTCGGTGAACCAGGTCAAGAAGAAAGGACATTCATGTTACGCACAAAGTTAAATGACATGTTGAAACATGCGATGAAAGAAAGAGATCAAAGCATGGTTTCCACTATTCGCCTTGTTAATGCGGCAATCAAGGAACGCGATATCGAAGCCCGCGGTAAGGGCAATCCGGACGGAATTAATGAGGCGGAGATTCTCTCATTGTTACAATCCATGATCAAACAGCGTAATGAGTCTATCAAAATGTATTCACAAGGCGGACGGGAAGAGCTAGCTGCACGTGAGCAACAAGAAATTCGGATTATTGAATTATTCCTGCCAGAGCAGTTTGATGAAGAAGAAATGCTAGAGAAAATTAACGAGGAAATAAAAACCCATGGTGCTGAATCTATGAAAGATATGGGAAAAATCATGGGTGTTTTAAAGGAAAAATATGCCGGACAAATGGATTTTGGCAAAGCCAGTGGTATGGTAAAATCTGCCTTGGCATAAAAGCAGAAAAAGAAGCGACAGATATAAATGAGATTTCCACCCAGTTTCTTGGATGAAATTAAGCAGCGTCTTCAAGTGTCCGACGTTGTAGGACGCGCTGTCAACTTGAAGCGGCATGGCCATGAACATAAAGGATTGTGTCCGTTTCATAATGAAAAAACACCCTCTTTTACTGTCAACGATGACAAGGAGTTTTATCACTGTTTTGGATGTGGCGCCCACGGCAGTATTTTCGATTTTGTTATTGAAAATGAAAAACTATCCTTTCCCGAAGCAGTTGAGAAACTGGCCGGGTTAGCCGGACTACCTCTGCCACAGGTCTCACCTGAGGCAGAAAAAAGATATGAGCAGCAAAAAGATCATAAAAAACTGCTGGAAGATGCCGCCCGCTATTTTCAGACTCATCTGAAACAAGACAGTGGCAAGGCAGCTGTCAGCTATCTGAAGAACCGCGGCCTGGATGGCAAGACTGCGCTTTATTTTCGGTTGGGGTTTGCCCCGGACCGTCGCCAAGGTCTGCAAAATTATTTGAAAGAAAAAGGGTATTCCCAGGCTGATATTTTGGCCTGTGGTCTGGCAATTCAACCCGATGACGGGAAACAACCCTTTGACCGTTTTCGTGATCGATTGATGTTTCCTATTACCAATACCAAGGGAGAAGTCATCGCCTTTGGGGGACGGCTTTTGAAAGAAAACAAAAAAATAGCCAAGTATATGAATTCGCCCGAAACAGATTTATTTCATAAAGGTCATACAGTTTATAACCTGCATCACGCCCGTCAATCTGCCCGGCAAAGTCAGGCCATGGTTGTGGTGGAAGGATATATGGACGTTATCGCCCTGGCACAATTTGGTATTGGGTATGCTGTGGCCCCCCTGGGGACAGCCTTGACCGAAGACCAAGTCAAACTGTTGTGGCAATATGCTGATACGCTTTATCTTTGTTTTGATGGCGATGAAGCCGGAAAACGTGCTGCCAACAAAGTTATTGATCGTTGCCTGCCCTTTTTAAAGCCTGGTAAAGAATTGCGCTTTATGCATTTACCCAAAGGTGAAGATCCAGATTCATTCATCCGCAATTATGGCAAGGAAAGATTTTTTGACATGTTGAATGCAGCCCAGCCTTTGGCCCAGAAAATCTTTGCACTGGAGGCCTCCTTAAAACCGTGCACCACACCAGAATCACGAACGGATTTGATCAACCGGTTAAGTGACAAGGCCAAGCAAATTAAGGACAATGCCCTGCAAGGGACCTACATGAAATTTTTACGGGGACTGGCTTATGAACAATTTAAATCAAGCCGCGGCAAAAAACAAAAAGGAGTCGGTAAATATTCCTTAAGTGAGGGCTTGGGCGCAAAATATCAGAGTGATGAAAAAACACTGATCGCCAAGGCATTATGTCTTGCCATTTTGAACTACCCTATCTTAATGGATGATGTAGCCGAAGATCTGGGCCACATAAGTTTTCCACATCGTCATGTTGAAAATATTCGCCTGCTTCTACTGAACCATTATATGGAAGATCATGAAGTAAACATTGACCAGATTATGCGGGAACTGGAAGAAAAAGGGCTTGAGAAAGTATTAAATGAAGACGTTCAAAAAGACCTTTATGCCCTGTACCGGTTTATTAAGCCTGCCCAGGATTTTGACAATGTTTTGACCTGGTGGCGTGAAACTTATCAGGGATTACAACAAAAACTGCACCCTGCGGAGCAAGACCTTGCAATGCCTAGCGATAACCTGGAAGAATGGTGGGAAACCCACGCCCAAGACCTAGAATCTCGCTTTGAGGTAAG
>JANQSM010000278.1 GCA_028284025.1 Alphaproteobacteria bacterium
CCTTACCCATACCAACATTCTTTCCAGGGTAAAACTTGGTGCCGCGTTGACGCAGGATAATATTTCCCGCCAGAACGCTTTCTCCACCGAATTTTTTAAACCCAAGGCGTTTACTCTCTGAATCGCGGCCATTATTGGAACTACCACCAGCTTTTTTATGTGCCATTACTTATCTCCTGATTTTTCAGTCTTTTGCGCTTTTGTGCCTGCACCGGAAATACCGGTGACTTTCAAAACCGTAACCTGTTGCTGATGGCCTTTTGTACGCTCATACCCCTGGCGGCGTTTTTTCTTGTAAACGATGATTTTGCCATTGCGGGTCTGCTCAACAACTTCTGCCGTTACAGCTGCACCGGAAACCAGCGGGCTGCCGATTTTTACAGATTTTCCTTCGCCTACCATTAAAACCTGGTCAAGCTTGACTTTATCGCCTTTTTTAGCGTCCAGTTTTTCCACGCGCAAAACGTCTTTTTCGCGCACTGTGTATTGTTTTCCACCAGTTTTTACCACTGCAAACATGGGTTTTGTCCTAAGTTAAAGTGAATAAGAAAGCGGCATGATAGCGATTAAACCGCACTTGTCAATGGGTTTAGACAAAAAAGTGCTATAAATTTAGCGACTATTTGCAGTGCAGCGCTTGACTGCTGTCCCTATAAGTTTCCTGTCATGCTATAAAGTTTTGAAAATAACAAATCTACCGTGTGATTTGCGAAAGTTGCGTCAGGGGTAAATTAAATGTTACGGCCAGTTGTTCTGCCTTCTGAACCATTTCCAGCCAACCGTCCGGAAGCCCAAACTGCTCCATGTCCAGAGAATGTTCTTCCACCTTTGCAAGGGCCATTCTCCCAGCAGTTGCAGCGATTACATGGTGATTTACTTTGCATGCAAAATAGCTTAAAGCCAGTACGCATGCAGCTTCGGCGGGCAGTTCTTCTGACCCCTTAACATCTTCAATCATTCTTGAAAGAATTTCATCAGTCCCATCCCTGACAATCGCAAGGTCATGCTGGAAACCTTCTAGACTATCATAGTCTTTTCTTGGGTCTATCCTCGGTGACTCGTTGTGGTGATCAATGGCAATTAAATGAAAATCAGCCTCTTCTAAGCCAATCAGGGGGTCTGTCAAATTCGGGCCTGTCAAATCCATACGTTTCCTGCCTTGTTCTGTTGATACGGATGTCTCTTTTAAAGACCTTTTTATAGGTCTTTTGGATATGTGTCAAGCAGGGTTTATTTTACAATAAAGTCTACTTCGACCGACAGGCTGACTTGTTGCTCATCTGGTTCCGCAACAGGGGTACTGGCCATATCCATTGTAGCCTCCGCCATGGCGTGCATCATCCCCCGATGTTGAGGATGTCCATTAAAGTTGGTTACTCCATGGCGGATGGCTTGAATTTGTACATTGCTGCCTTCCAGTTCTTTGGCCAGCACCTGGGCGCGGGCCTTGGCTTTCCGGATGGCCTGGGCTAAAAGATCGTTCGTCATGCGGTCACGCACTTCGTCTGACAGGCGGTAATTCAGGCCTTGCAGATTTAATTTGTCATTTTGCAATTCCCCCACCAGCTTTAAAAGTTCAGCTTTGTTTTTAGAGTTAAGTTCAATATTCTGGCGGGCGATCCAGAAGCTATTGTTATGGCTCTGGTAAGTGGAATACCAGCCTGTGGAATAGTCAATATCCTTGTACTTTTTGACCTTTTCCAAAGCGTCTGCCATTTTCTTGTTTAAGGTATTTTGCGCCAACTCTGACCGGGATTCTCGGGATTCATAATAAAGCATGGCGTACAGCGTATCCTGGGTGACTTTTTCACTGGCTGACACATTTAATTGTATCAGGGTTCCTTCCATGGGCTGGGCAGATACTGATGTGGCCAACATTAAAACAAAAA
>JANQSM010000008.1 GCA_028284025.1 Alphaproteobacteria bacterium
CTTACCCAATTCTTCATCATTAGATAAAATCATCCCTCCACGGGGACCTCGTAAAGTCTTATGGGTAGTTGTTGTGACTACATCGGCGTATTCAAGCGGATTGGGATGTTCTCCGCCAGCAACCAAACCCGCAAAGTGCGCCATGTCCACCATGAAGAGCGCCCCAACGCTATCGGCAATTTCACGAAAACGTTTAAAGTCAATCACTCTGGGATAGGCTGATCCCCCAGCTAAAATTAATTTAGGCTGGTGTTTTTTAGCCAATTCTTCAACTTCATCATAGTCAATACGCCCATCTTCACGACGCACACCGTACTGAATAGCATTAAACCACTTTCCAGACTGGTTAGGCTTGGCACCGTGCGTCAGGTGTCCACCGGCATCCAATGACATGCCCAAAAATGTATCTCCGGGTTGCAACAAAGCCAAAAACACTGCCTGATTGGCTTGAGCACCAGAATGGGGCTGCACGTTTACATATGTACAATTAAAAAGCTTTTTTGCCCTGTCCCGTGCCAAATCTTCTGCCACATCAACGTGCTGGCACCCCCCGTAATAGCGTTTGCCAGGATATCCTTCAGCATACTTGTTGGTCAGCACACTGCCCTGAGCCTGCAACACAGCTTTTGAAACGATATTTTCAGAGGCAATGAGTTCAATCTCATTTTGCTGACGATAAATTTCATCCTCAATTGATTTAAACAAATCTGGATCTGATTTGTCCAAATCTGCTTCAAAAAAACCATCAAACATAGTGTCCTCTTTTAAATTTAGTTGAGTCATTTTTTTCCTTTAAACCGGGTTACTTAATTTTTCAACACGCTGCACATGTCGCCCTTCTTCAAATTTTGTAGCAAAAAATGTATCAATAATATCCTTTGCGACTTCTGTGCCTGTTGTTCGTTCCCCCAAACAAACGACATTGGCGTTATTATGTGCCCGTGTCAGGCGCGCATCTGTACTGGACCGGCACGCAGCCGCCCGAATGTGAGCATAACGGTTAGCTGCAATAGCAATTCCGATACCTGTTCCGCAAACTAGAATCCCCAGGGCATCCGAGTTTTGTTTCATCTGTTCAGCTAACATGTAGCCAAAATCTGGATAATCAACCGAATCCAGTACATCTGTGCCTAAATCCACAACGTCATACTGCTTGGCTTGAATATAGTCTTTTACAAAGTTTTTCAGGTTCAAGCCCGCATGATCGGATGCAATAAAAACCTTTAGAGTCATGAATTCCTCACTGGCTCAGGTTTTCTGCTAAAATTCTTACCCTTAATCCGTACCTGGTATTTCTTAAGCTCTTTTTTCAATTCAGGGGCCAAGATGTACAACCCAATAATGTTAGGAATTGACATGACAAAAATTAGCGCGTCGGAAAGATTAATGGCAGAAGATAAATTCATAGTAGTTCCAAAAATCAAAAAGACACAGACAACAATCTTGAAGATCAACTCAGCTTTCTCACTTTCTCCAAACAGGTAATTGATAGATTTGGAGCCGTAGTAAGACCAGGAAATAATGGTTGAGAATGCAAATAAAATAACAGCAACCGTCAGGACATAAGGGAACCAGGAGATAACGGTTTCAAATGCTTCTGAAGTTAATTGCACGCCAGTAATGCCATCATGCGCTTTATAAACGCCACTTACCACAATCACAATAGCCGTCAAAGTACAAACAATAATTGTATCAAAAATTGGACCCGTCATGGCCACAAAGCCTTCCGTCATCGGGTGTTTAGTCTTTACAGCGGAGTGAGCAATAGAAGCTGATCCCATCCCCGCCTCATTTGAAAAGGCTGCTCGTTGAACCCCGGCGATAATTGCCCCAATTAATCCCCCAAAACCAGCTTCAGATGATAAAGCTGAAGAAAAAATAATGGAGATTGCTTCTGGCACTTGATTAATGTTTACGGCAACTACAACAATACCTGCAGTAATGTAGATAATTGTCATCAAAGGCACAATGCGAGACGCTACTGCTGCAATACTTTTGATTCCACCAATAATTACTGCCCCCACCAATAAGGCTAGCACAAGCCCAAACAACCATCCCCGCTCTGCGAAGAAGCTGGCATCGCCCCCAGTAACATTAAGCAGTTGCTCATAGGATTGATTTGCTTGGAAAACCCCTGCTGCCCCAATTGTTCCCCCAACACAGGCAATCGCAAAAATAGCACCCATAATTTTTCCAAGAACCGGAAATCCACGATCTTTTAACCCGTCGCGAAGATAATACATAGGTCCCCCATGAACATGGCCTTGTACATCCTCATAGCGATATTTTACCCCCAAAGCACATTCAGCAAATTTGGCAGACATTCCAAAAAAACCGCACAGGATCATCCAAAGCGTTGCCCCTGGGCCGCCCAAAGAAACAGCAATCGCCACACCGGCAATGTTACCAAGACCTACAGTTCCTGAAAGTTCAGTAGTAAGGGCCTGAAAATGAGTAATCTTACCGGGTGCATCGGGTTCATCATAATCTCCGCGGATTAAGTGAAATGCATGCCGCAAACCACGTAAATTAATAAAACCAAGATAAAACGTAAAGAATACGGATGCAGCTACCAACCATGCTAAAATAAGCGGGAATGTATAGTCTCCAACGCTAACTGTATAAAAAACAGTATTAAACACAGCGTCAGAAAGCGGTTTAATCGCAGTGGCAAGAAAACCATCAATTCCTTCATCGGCAAATGCTGGGGTTGATAAAATTATAAAAAACAACGAGTTAAAAATAATCTTTAAAGCTTTATAAGAAGTCAAAATCCGTCCATCCCATAATTATTATTATAATGATTTTTTTGCTGATACCATATCTGTGGTTCTTTTACCAGAGGGATACGACATTTGGTAGGAAAAAATATGGGTATAAAATGAAAGGCTATTTCTTGGAAAGGATGTACTGCAATTTTTTAATGGCATTTTGCTTCAAGGTTTCCTGGCCTGCATTGGCTGGACCTACAATTGATACTTCCGTTCCTGTCAGACTATCAATAGCGCATACTTTAACCGATGTACCCATCGGGATAAATTCTATAAATATTTCACGGCCATTATTTGAATTCATAAGGAATAAGCCCAGCCTGATTCAGCTGATCTGTCCAGAACAATTCCAGTTCACGCAAGGTATTCATCAATTCTTTCAGGTCTTCATCTTCCGTTCCTGCCACACGCAGCTTTTCAGCTTGTCTACCAAACATTTCGTTAATCTTGTCGCAAAGCTCAAGACCTTTGTCTGAAAGGCGGATACGAATGGACCTTTTATCATGCGGAGAAGGCTCTTGCGCCAGATAATCATTCTCCACCAATTTTTTAACGTTGTAAGAAACATTAGACCCTAGATAATAGCCACGGTGGGTTAGCTCCCCGACTGTTAGCTGATCTTTGCCAATATTAGCCAGCATTAATGCCTGAACATTATTAATGTCATCAATATGCAGAGCTTCAAGCTCTGCCTTTACTACCTCCAAAAACTGGCGGTGCAGGCGTTCAATTAAACTGATTGTCGAAAGATAAAGCGTGTGCACAAGATGTATCCCATTTTTGCGGTTTTTTACGTTAAGGCCCTAATTTACTCCAGCTTACCAAAACGATCAACTGTTTATATGCCCCAAGTTTTTATAGAACAAGCCAGCTGTAAACTTGTTCTGTTTGCAAATCTGTCATGAGGCTAGGAGCATGACCGCAATCATCATATTGAATGCCCGTTACATGATCATGGCGTAGCATATCCTGAAAAACATCTTCGGGTAAAACTTTTGAATACTTTCCCCGGATCAATAAAACCGGAACATTTACTTGCTCCCAAAACTCATGCAACAACCAGTCTTCTTCTGCTAGTTCAAAAAATTTATTTAAAATAGTCGGATCATAGTGTAACACAAAATGATCACCTTTTTCTTTCAAACCATGTTGCACATAGTGCCACCAATCTTCATCTTTCAGTTTACCAAAATTAATGTAGGTAGATTTGATGTAATCAAAATATGCTTGCTCTGATTCAAACTGAAAATTTTTGTCCAAATAATTTTTAATGTCTTGCAGCGCTTCTTTTGGAACGCGCCAGCCAATATCGTTGATTACAATCTTTTGGATAAAACTGTCTTCAATCGCGCCCAACACCATGGCCATAATCCCACCCATGGATGTTCCCACCCAATGGCAGGATGATATGTTTTTGTATTTTGCAAAGTCCAAGACATGCTGGATATAAATTTCCACATCATAATGATTCGGGTCTTTCAACCAGCTGCTTTTGCCCCGCCCAACCATATCCAGGCAATACACACAAAATTTCTGGCTCAATTTTTTAGCTAAATTATCAAAATCACGCGCATTGCGAGCAAGACCATGAACACAGATAACAGGAAAATTTTCTGGATCTCCCCATTGGGTATAAGCAACATCAACGGATTGATCCGCAACTACAGTGCTAAAGAATTTTTGTTTCATTTGATTATCTCTATGACTCCACGCATAACCTAACGTATAATATTGAATATGAAAACTATTTCTATTTTATTTCAGACGATCCTTGTACTTATCATTCTTGCTATCGCCGGGGGATTTGGATTCTTATATACATCCCTTCCTACCATTAATGGAGAAATTGCAGTAGATGGGCTTCAGGATGAGGTACAGGTTATTCGTTCTCGGCGGGGTATTCCAATTATCAAGGCAAAAACCGCCGAAGATGCTTATTTTGCACTTGGATTTACACATGCCCAGGATCGCCTGTGGCAAATGGATATTCAACGACGTATTGGTGCCGGGCGTTTATCTGAAATCGTAGGCGAAGCAACTGTCGATGCAGATAAATTTATGCGAACTATCGGGATTTATGAGAAAGCAAAAATGGATTATGAAAGAATTGAGATCAAGCAAGCTTTTGAATCCTATGCTGACGGGGTTAATGCCTATATACAAACCCACGAAGGGGCATTGTCTCCGGAATTTTATATCTTAAACTATAAACCAGATCCCTGGCACCCAGTCGACTCTGTTGTTTGGGGCCGCATGATGGGTTTACAACTTAGCAGTAATTTTTTTGGAGAGCTCAAACGCCTTGCTCTATCAAAAACCCTGACTCCGGAGCAAATTGCAGATCTTTTTCAGCCTTACCCTAAGGATGCTCCCGTTTCAATTTCTTTCTCAACAGAAGAAAAAATTGAAGAAACCCCGGAAACCCCTGACAATAAAGAAACCGAAGGTCTTCCACCTAAAAAAGAAGAAACCGCAAACAAACTGATGGATCTTGTTTCTTCGATGTTTCCCGCCCCTGGGGCCTCTAACGCCTGGGTAATTGGGCCAGAAAAAACCATTAATGGTAAAACTTTATTGGCAGCAGACCCCCACCTTTCTTTCAGCTTACCAAATATGTGGTATCTGGCGCGACTTGAAGCACCGGGACTTACGGTGTCTGGTGCAACGGTGCCGGGGGTTCCGTTTGTTATTATGGGGCATAATAATCACGTAGGCTGGGGATTTACCACAAGTTATGTTGACACCCAGGATCTTTTTCTCGAACAGGTGAATCCAAACAATAAAAACCAGTACTTTGTTCCTGATGGATTTGAAGACTTCAAAACCCGGAATGAGCTTATCCCTGTAAAAGGTGGTGAACCTGTACGCTTTACTGTACGAGAAACCCGACATGGCCCTGTTATTTCAGATATTTTTGAAGAAACCAGAGAGCATATCAATGATAATGAAGTGATTGCTTTTCGGGCCACTACCCTGCTGGAAGAAAACCGCACCGCCGAAGCTTTACAAACCATGAATTGGGCAAATCAATCAATCATTGATTTTATTGAATCCCTAAGGCTCTTTGATACCCCTACCCAAAACATCACCTTTGCAGATGTAAAAGGGAATATTGGTATGATTTCTATTGGTAAAATCCCCATTCGAGAAAATAGCGACGGATTTAATATTCAGGAAGGATGGACCAAGGAAAATGCCTGGACAGGTTTTATCCCGTTTGAAGACCTCCCCCGTAGCTTGAACCCGGATTCCTCCATCTTGATTAATGCCAATAACAAAATAATAGATGATGCCTATCCTTTTTTCCTAAGCCAAGATTATCAGCCCCCCTATCGCATGCAGCGCATTAAAACCCTGCTGGATACGCCGCGCAAATGGTCATCCATTGATATGAACATTCTGCAAACAGACGTATCTTCCCTGATGGCTTTGGATTTATTAAGCCTAATGCTGCCTGAAATTGAAAAGGGGCAACTTAACCCAACGGAACTCATGAGCTATACCATGCTGGAAGAGTGGCTGGGGAATATGAATCATGAAAATCCGCAACCATTGATCTTCATGACCTGGCTGAAAGAATTTTCCGATGCCCTGTATGCTGATGAACTGGGGGAATTATATGAAAAAGAAAAGCGCTTCCGCCCGCTTTTTTATAAGCATGCCCTGCAAAATAAGCCTGAATGGTGCGATAATATTCTAACAGAGAATAAAGAGACATGCCGCGATATCCTGAAAACCTCTTTTGTATTTGCAATCAAGCAGCTGTATGAAAAATACGGCAATAATGCCCGTGAATGGCGTTGGGGAGATGAACACAAAGCGACTCTCAATCACATGATTTACAGCCGGATTCCTGTGTTAAACAAATTCTTGAATGTCAGTGCCCCTTCATCCGGCGGGCCACAGACTGTAAACCGCGCTGACATTGATTTAAGCAATGAGCAAGCCCCCTTTAACAATGTGCATGGCGCCGGATTTCGGATGATTCTGGATTTTGAAAGCCTGGATGATTCAGCTTATGTTATTAACGGAGGACAGTCAGGAAACCTTATGTCAACTCACTATAGAAACTTTATGACTCCCTGGCTAAGTGAGACTTACATCAGAATCAACGAAAATGCAGGGAATTTCGTTGAACTGCTCCAAGGTGTCCTTACCCTCACACCTCGGTAATAT
>JANQSM010000060.1 GCA_028284025.1 Alphaproteobacteria bacterium
ATTACCCTAATTCGGGATTAATTCGGGATTATTCCAGGGCTCATCTCCCAGATCACGCCATGAACACCACTTGCTAGCATCGGGATCCAAAACTTCAGGAGAGTAATCAGTTGGGTTGCGGTAATAGCGCCCTCCTTGGCAATTTCCATTAGGCATTGTTAGCGCCGGCCTTCAAAAAATCGCTGCATCAAACCTTTGCCCCGCTGTTCTTGAATCCCACCATAGATTTCCGGGGCATGGTGGCAGGTTGGTTGAGCAAAGAACCTTGCTCCATGATCTACACCGCCCATTTTTTCATCATAGGCGGCAAAATAAAGCCGGCGAATACGGGCAAAAGAAATAGCTGCCGCACACATGGCGCACGGCTCCAACGTGACATACATATCATGATCTGCCAGACGGGGACTGCCTAAAATCTGCCCTCCACGGCGCAAACACAAAATTTCAGCATGTGCGGTGGCATCATCATCCTGTTCAGTTTCATTATGTGCGGCGACCACAACTTTTCCATCGGGAGAAACCAAAACTGCACCAACGGGTATCTCGCCCTTTTCAAAGGCGATTTCGGCTTGCTCAAATGCTAAATCCATAAACTCTTTTGCCATACGCTTTCAAATTGCGTATAGAGATAGAAAAGGTCAAGCAGAATGTCTGAAAGAATTGCCAAACGTATAGCCCGGGCGGGAGTGTGTTCCCGCCGCGAGGCTGAAAAGCTGATTATCCAGGGAAAGGTCCGTATCAACGGTGCATTGATTCATTCCCCGGCTTTAAATGTTACCCCGGGCGATAAAATCGAAGTAAATGGTAAAGCACTCCCTGCGGAAGAACCCACCCGTCTATGGCTGTATTATAAGCCGGCGGGGCTGGTCACAACCCATAAGGATGAACAGGGGCGCCCCACGGTGTTTGATCAATTGCCTAAAGATATGCCGCGTGTCGTTTCTGTCGGGCGGCTGGATCTGAATAGTGAAGGACTTTTGCTGTTAACCAATGATGGCGGTCTGGCACGATACCTGGAGCTTCCAAAAACCGGTCTGACGCGCACCTATAAAGTGAGGGTTTATGGAAATATAGATCCACAAAAACTGCAAAATCTGAAAAAAGGGATTACCATTGATGGAATTACATACAAAAGTATTCATGTTGAGATGAATGAGCCACCAAAAAGAAACACCTGGTTGACTGTTTCTTTGCAAGAAGGCAAGAATCGCGAGGTTCGAAAAGTCATGGCGGCGCTTGATTTGGAGGTAAATCGCCTTTTAAGAATTGCGTATGGTCCTTTTTTACTTGGCAAGCTCAAACAAAATGTGCTAAAAGAAGAAACGCAAAAATCCTTAATGGATAAATTGCCAAAATACTTTAAAAAATGAATACTTTAAAAATTAAAACATAAAACACCTAATTTAGATTGAACACAAAAGGAGACATGGAATGAGATACCCTCATGATGTACGCATTATCGGCGGAACCCACAGAAGCCGCAAAATTAAGCTTCCAGAAAATAAAGACGTCCGCCCAACAGCCAATCGCTCACGCGAAGCAATTTTCAATATGCTAACACATGCGCGTAACGGCATGTCCGTTCTGTTTGGCGCCCGCATTTTGGATGTTTTCTGCGGAACTGGTGCATTAGGCCTAGAATCTATTTCCCGTGGAGCAGAAAGTGCAACTTTTATTGATATCCGTACTGATCTTGTAACGGAGAACATTGCCAACCTGGAAGAAGAAAGCCGCTGTGCAGTTCTGGCAGCAAATGCATTGGAACTTCCTCACGCGCCTCACAAGTTTGACGTGATTTTCCTGGACCCACCTTATAATGAAGGCTTGATTACGCCAACATTGAAGAATCTGATTAAAAACGGTTGGGTAGAAGATCGCGCGGTCATTGTTGTGGAATCTTCTACGACGGAAGACTATGACGTACCGGCAAACCTTGAAAAGTTTGATGAGCGCGTTTACGGACTTTCCCGCTTCTCATTCTTCAGCAAAAAAGCGGCGTAAGCTTTTTATCATTCATTTTCGGTCAAACAATTTCTCAATTGCGGAGCGGTCCAGCTTTAAGTAAGTAGGCCGCCCGTGATTGCATTGCCCTGAATGGGGTGTCGATTCCATTTGACGCAACAACGCATTCATTTCTTCAGCATTTAACCGGCGCCCAGACCGTACTGACCCATGACAAGCCATTGTCGCCGCCACGTACAAAAGCTTTTCTTCCAGAACCGTGGCCTGGTCCATATCATCCAGCTGGTCTGCCAAATCTTTCAACAAACCAATGACGTCTGTGTCCCCCAACAAAGCAGGAACTTCCCGTACCAATATTGCGCCATCTCCAAATGGCTCAATCACTAGCCCAAATTGCTCAAGGTCTGGTGCCTTTTCTAGCAATTCTGATGCATTTTCAAGATTTATAACTTCGGGCATCAGCAATGCTTGACGCTTAATGCCGGATTCTTGCATCTGCTTTTTCAATTTTTCATACACAATACGCTCATGAGCAGCATGTTGATCAACAATGATTAGCCCTTCCTCACTTTGGGCAATGATATAATTTTCAAAAACCTGGGTCCGCGCCGCACCTAATGGGTGCGCTTCAACAGGTGATTCTACCGGCTCAAATTTTGCGGATGGTTGATTTAATTCGGTAAATGCATTTTGCTGTGAGGGTGAGAAAACGGGTGCATGTTCCTGTACTTGTGTATTTGCTGCAGCTGGAGACGCCGCAGGTGTAAAATACCTTACCGCTGTTTGTCCTACAGTAGAAGAAGCTGTATGCCCTTTTTCTGCCAGCGCATGTTTAATCGCCGAAATAATCATGCTGCGAATCCGCCCGGGATCCTGGAACCGTACTTCCGTCTTCGCTGGATGCACATTAACATCGACCAGTTCAGGGGAAAGCTCTAAAAACAAGCAGACAAACGGATAGCGCCCGCGCTCTATAAAATCCTGATAAGCTGCCTTCAAAGACCCAAACACCAACTTATCTTGCACTGGCCGCCCGTTCACAAAGAAATACTGACTCATGGCATTGGCTTTGTGCAGAGTTGGCAACCCTGCAAACCCTGTCAACGTATAATCGTTATAACGTGCCTCAATCGCCACGGCATTATCTTCAAAATCTCGGCCTAACACATCCCCAAGACGGGCCAGAGGATCCTTTGTCGCCTGGTAAGAGAACAGCGTACGGGATTCATTTTTTAAGCTGAATGTAATATGAGGATGGGCCATAGCCAAACGTTTCAATACTTCCTGAATCTGTGTCTGTTCAGCCCGGGCAGATTTCAAAAACTTCAAACGTGCCGGAGTGGCAAAAAACAGATCACGAATTTCTACCGTGGTCCCAGGAAGATGAGCTGCGGGTTCAATTTCTCCGACCTTGCCGCCTTCTACCAAAATGGCAAAAGCATCATCCTGCCCCCGTTGGTGAGATGTAATTTTCAGGCGCGCCACCGATCCTATGGAAGCCAGTGCTTCGCCTCGAAAGCCTAAGCTTTCAATATGGCTTAAATCCAGATCAGCTAATTTTGATGTAGCGTGGCGTTCAACCGCCAATGCCAGGTCATCAGCGGACATCCCTGATCCATTGTCGGTCACCTGTAAAAAAGAAATACCACCATCACGAATTGCGACACTAATGTGGGTTGCCCCCGCATCAATTGCATTTTCGACTAATTCTTTCACACAAGATGCCGGGCGTTCTACCACTTCTCCGGCCGCGATTTGATTGACCAACGCTTCCGGCAGACGGCGAATGTGTACCAGATTCTCTTTTTTCTCAAGTGGTTGAGACATGACTTACCCCGATAGTTTTTTCTTCATAACCGTATAAGTTTTATCTCTATAGTCTCGCATCTCAAAAGCCTGCCAGCCAGCTTTTTCATACAACCCGACTGACACCTTTGTGAATAAATACAGCTGCTGATACCCAAGCTGCGCAGCTTTTTCCTCTACAACTTTGATCAATGGAAGTGCAAAACCCTGCCCCCGAAAATCAGGATGCACGTAAACCGATGCCAACCAAGGATTATAGGGTGCTGCATCCCCCATATCATCGTTACGCAACATGGCGCACCCCACCAGTTGATGATTAACTTCCCCAACAAACCCGATGGGCAATGTATCTTTATTCAAATTTTTTTCAAGCCGGGTGATCGCGGCTTCTTTTGATTGGTTTTGATGGTGGTGCCCCCACTCTGCCAGCAGCCATTCTGCCAGTTGTGGTAAGTGATGCCGGGCATCGGCAAAGTGATAAATTTTTAGATCATGCAGCATTTAGCTTGAGACTTTTTCCAGCACGCAGGTATTCCTTGGTTAAAACTTTTCCCTGCTCCACAGCTGGCTGGTCAAACGCGTCCACACCCATAAGATCTGCTGCAATAATAGTTTCCAGCATAAAGTGCATCATTAAAGCACCCACCGTGGCTTCATCATAGGCTTTCATTTTAAACACCCGGGTAGGGCGGTCATTGTTAGCAAGAGTCTCAATAGTCGCTTTCTGTTGAGCTGCCAACAGGTCTCCCATCTTTTTACCTTCCAGATAATCCAGCCCCAACTTTGATGCTACATGTGCATCCATTGCAGCACCGCAACCTGCAACATCTTCCACCAGAACAGTATAGAATTTGTCCTCCGGACCCCCTAAATAAAGCTGTAACTGGCTGTGCTGATCCACCGGGCCAAGAGCATTCACCGGGGTGGACCCCAATTTTTCCTTACCAATGCTTTCACCCCACAGCTGGCGGTACCACAATGAAAATGCCTGCATCTGTTCAATGTAAGGTAAGAACACCTGCATGGGTAATTTCATCCTTTCCATGGCATACACGGCGGCTGCTGCCCCTTTGGCGGCAACCGAATTTTCTTTTTGTGTCAGAGTATCTTGTAAAACAGCAATTGCCCCTTTACGAATGGCTGATACATCCAGCCCCGCCATCATGGCCGGTAATACCCCCACCAAAGATAATACAGAAAAGCGCCCTCCAATATCAGGGTCATGATCCAAGCGCGGAATATCAAATTCTGCTGCCAGTTTACAAAGCGGATTATTTTTATCTTCCGTTATCACCAATGTGCGGTCTTTGACTTCCTTATCATGCAATAATTCCAGAATGGCCAGAAATTGTGCCAGCGGTTCAGCCGTGCGGCCGGATTTTGAAATTACAATAAAGCCGGTGTGATCCAGATCCAGAGAGGCCAGGAAATGATCAAACACACGAATAGATACATTATCAA
>JANQSM010000062.1 GCA_028284025.1 Alphaproteobacteria bacterium
GTTAGTTGCATAGAATGAAATTAAAACTTGGCACCCGAACTTCTCAACTGGCTATGGCCCAAAGCAAACTGGTCCGTGATGCTTTATTAAAAGTTCATCCGGATATTGAGATTGAATTTGTTGGCGTTAAAACCCATGGCGACAAGAATCAGAAAGTCCCCTTGTGGCAGTTGGATGTTGTAGGCGCCTTTTCCAAAGAAATTGACGAACAAGTTTTAAATGGCACCGTTGATTTTGCTGTGCACTCTCTGAAAGATCTGGGCACGGAACGACCAAAAGGATTAACCACTGCAGCAATTCCCATGCGGGAAAATTCACGTGATGCTATTTTGTTCGCTCCTCATATTTTGGATAAATTGGCCAATGATGAAGAAATCATAATCGGGACATCTGCTCCACGACGTATGGAATTAATTCCTGCATTTCTAAAAGAAGCCCTCCCTCAATTAGGAAGCAAACCGCCCCAAATCAAAACCATTCCCACCCGTGGCACGGTAAATACAAGGCTCTCTCGTGTACGACAAAGCCCAGGCACTGATAAGGCTGTGGATGGCGCTGCGTTAGCATTTGCCGGTTTAAGCAGATTATTGGCTGATGATGAAAGTCGAAATGAAGCAACAGATCTGCTCTCTGGGCTTCGCTGGATGGTGATGCCTGTGACCGTGTGCCCTGGGGCTCCTGGTCAAGGTGCAATGTGTGTTGAAGCGCATGAAGACAACACAGCCGTGTTAGAAATTCTAAAAGCCATTCATGATCCTGTCACAGCACAACAGATTGATATTGAGCGTGCGGTTTTACTGGAACATGGAGGGGGCTGCCATCAAAAATTTGGCGTGTTGACCCTTGCTTTGCCTACCCTCAATAACCCAATAACAATTATCCAGGGTAAAACCGAGGATGGAAAAGATGTATCTGATCTGCGTTGGGAGGCCTCAGATTTGCCACAACCGATGTGGGATGGACGCCAATGGAATGACAAAATTTTTGAGTTCAACACACTGCCTGCTGCCTTACCTGAAACATCTGCTGTATTTGCTGCCTCCGCCCGTGCCGTGCCAGATAACCTTTCCAAGGATACCCGCTTATGGGTCAGTGGAACCAGCAGTTGGAAAAAACTTGCGGCAAAAGGTTATTGGGTCGAAGGTTGTGCCGATGGGTTTGGCTTTGAATTTATCAAGCCCACATTGCAGGACCCGGTTTTGGATTTGCCGAACTTATCCGACTGGGCAATCCTGACCCATGAAGCAGCTCTATCCACCTGGAATGTTGGCCAGCCAGTTGCGACCTATCGTCTCATAGAAAATATGCAGGATGATGCCCTTCAAAATCTAAAAAATGCCAAAACCATATATTGGTCAAGCTTTTCCCAGTTCCAAAGCTTACATCAGCACGCTCCCCCAGATGCCATCCATACCTGTGGCCCTGGCAAAACGGCGGAACTTATTGGGAAAGCCCAGCCAGGTCAATTACGCGTTCTGCTTTTTTAACGCAGTCCTGTCTGCACACGTAATACAAAATACCCTATTGACCTTTTCGGATACGAATGGTACAAAGAGCCCCATGCAAGAAGGCACAAGAATTTATTTTCCTCCAAAACCTTTTAAGCTCCGTGATGACACGACAATTATCATCCGGCAAGGCGGGCTAAAACCAACTGATGGGCTTCAGGCTGCGCACGTTCATCTGACATCCTTTAATGAATGCTACATTGCATTTCCTGAAAATTCAGCTGCAATGGCTATTGTAACAGACCATTTTAAAGACAAAACAATTGATGGCTACACAAAATTTTGGAATGACGAAATAGCTGCTGCACAAGACCCAAATAATCATCACATGGTGCTTGTGGCAGAAACACAAATGAGAATAAATGGTGTCTTGCGTGATGTTATTGTTGGGGTCATCAATATAATGCCTGTGCCTGATTATGTGTGGGAGTCAATTAAAGGATCAATTCCTGAAGGCATCCGACAACAAGAACGATGGATAGATTTTGATCTTATTCACCTAGACCGTGCCTTCCGTACACAGGGCCTTGGCGAAAGGTTTTTGGTAGAAACGGCTCGCCATTACCTTAACGAAGGAAAATTCGATCACATGATTCTTAAAGCATTTCACGGCAATGCATCTCCTGCATGGTTTACAAAAAATGGATTTGAAGATATTGGAACTATGCCCATTCCTTATGGAGGGCGGGATGACATAAACTGGGTAGTAACAATTTTAAAAGACCTAAGAACACTTGCCCATTTACATATTGGGTCGGAGACAATTTTTACGATACAAGATGATCGAGAATGTTGTCCAACCACACTTTTGAATGCTGCACCCCGCGCTTCATCCATGCTACACTTTGACAGTAAGCATGTTAGTACCAGACACGTTAATACCAGATAAATCTTGTCACGCAACCCTTTCAAAGATAAAGTAATCCTTCATAAAGGAGGACAACAATATGACCCACCCAATCCCCAATTTTCAAAGTATTGTAAACCGCACACCTGGCAATTATAGGCGCGGGATTGGCAATCGTCGGTTACGGCAAAACCCGCATGTACGTGATTTGACCCGTCAGGTGACTGTCAGCCACAAAGAATTGATCCAGGCATTATTTGTCGTAGAAGGTATTACAGAAAAAGAATCTATTCCCGGTATTCCTGGGACGTTCCGTGATACGCCAGATAGTTTGTTGCACCAAATTGAAGCTGATTTAGAGGCAGGAGTCACAAAGTTTATTTTGTTTGGCGTCCCTGGACCTACATTTAAAGATAATCACAATTTTAATTTTGATTTTACTGCCAACCAGATTGAAACCATCAAGAAACGTTTTGGAGATGATTTATGGTTGTCAGTTGATGTGTGTCTGTGTGCCAGCACCACTCACGGCCATTGTGGCGTTTTGAATGATGCAGGTGATCATGTGATAAACCCGGAAACCGTGGAATCTTTAGCAAAAATGGGGCTGGCCTATGCTCAAGCTGGCGCAGATTGCGTTGCACCATCCGATATGATGGACGGGCGCGTGTCTGCCATTCGCCAGGCATTGGATGAAAATAGCCTGGGCCGCACTATGATCATGAGCTATTCCGCCAAGTTTTCTTCCCGGTTTTATGGCCCATTTCGGGTGGCGTGTGACTCAGCGCCAGATGCAACGATCAAACTAACGGATCGTGCAACATATCAATTGGATTATACCCGCCCGCAAGATGCATTATTGTGCAGCTGGCGTGACTATGAAGAAGGCGCTGATATTTTGATGGTCAAACCGGTGGTACATTATCTGGATATTCTAAAAACACTTACGGATGAAATTCCCGCCCCATTCGCTGTTTATTACGTAAGTGGGGAGCATGCCTGTGTTGAGGCCTCTGCCGAGAAAGGCTTAATTGATGCCGCTCAGGGCCATGTTGAAGCCTGGCACGCTATGAAACGCGCCGGCGCCAACATGATTATCACCTATGGTGCCCGCTATGGGAAAAAATGGCTGGAAGAATAACCCCAACTTTTTTGTTGCCAAAAAAGATTTTTTTGCTATGGTACAGTTCTTTAACCAATAAAAGAGGCAGAAAATGGAAGCAGAACCTAAAAACAATGCACCAAGCGTAGATATAACAGCGCAAGAGTATACTGGATTTATCCTTTGTCACATGCGGACTTCGGACGCAAAAGATAAAACCCTTACAGATGAGCGTGGTAGGCCTTGCTGGCGAGGTGGGAAAGTTATGCAGCAAGTTTTGGGAGCAGGTGTTTGCACATTGAAAAATGCTGCTAATATAGTTGCGATCTCAATTACTATGCGCGGTAAAGAACAGAGTGCTTGGTTACTGGGGATAACCCCTGATGGAAAAAAAGAAATCATTACCCTGGAAGAATTAGCAACGGCTTTTCCAGAAGTTTTTGCTCGTATAGCTGGGGAAATTGAACATATTGTAGAAAAAAGACACCCCAAAAATGCAGGTAAATATAAAAGAATTGCAGATGCTTTAAAAAACAGAGTTAAATCTTAATTTTTAAAGCAGAAAAATATACCAATCTTTGGGGGAGCATGCTACACAGCTTGCATGACGCTTTTTAAGCAAGCACTGCTCAGACAAAATGTGAATCGCCCACCGGTATGGTTAATGCGCCAGGCCGGTCGATACCATGCACATTACCAGAAAATCCGCCAGCAATATTCTTTTGAACAAATCTGCAAGAATCCCAAGATTGCATGTGAAGTGGCCATGGGTCCGATTGAGGATTTTGACTTTGACG
>JANQSM010000063.1 GCA_028284025.1 Alphaproteobacteria bacterium
CTTGACAGCATCGAAGTGGTACGCCGCGGGGAAGTCCGTCGTGCCAAGTTGTATTACCTTCGCGGACGAACTGGTAAGGCTGCGCGTATTCGTGAGAAAACCACGTTTGGCAACAAGGCAGAAGAAGCGGGGGCAAAAAAAGCCGCCAAGAAGCCTGAATCTAAGGCTGCCGCAAAGCCAGAGAAAAAAGTTGAAGCCAAGTCAGAAAAGAAATCAGAAAAAAAGGCTGACGCCAAACCAGCTTCTGAAGAAAAATCCGAAAATTAAGATTCAAAACTTGATTCCTGTTTTGGCAGGAGTGGCGGTTTTGGGGCATCAACCTCCATCGTCGCCCCGGGCTTGACTCGGGATCCAGGGCTAAGGAAACAAAATGGGCTATAAGATAGCAGTTGTTGGCGCCACCGGAAATGTTGGGCAGGAAATGCTCAACACCCTACATTATCGTGAATTTCCCGCAGATGAGGTTTTTGCTGTCGCATCGGATGCCTCCATTGGCAAAGAAGTTTCTTATGGGGAAGATGATACTTTAAAAGTGGCAGGCATCTCTAATTTTGATTTTTCAAAAGTAGACCTGGCGTTGTTCTCAGCAGGGGGGCGGGTATCTGAACAATACGGCCCCAAGGCAGCAGAGGCAGGTGCGATTGTTATTGATAATACGGCGCATTTTCGTATGGATCCTGAGGTACCGTTGGTGGTGCCGGAAGTCAATTCGCATGCATTGGCAGATTATAGAAATCGCAATATTATCGCCAACCCGAACTGTTCTACGATTCAAATGGTTGTGGCTTTAAAACAGTTGCATGATATTGCGCCGATTCGTCGGGTGGTGGTGGCAACCTATCAATCGGTTTCAGGTGCAGGGCGCGATGCGATGGAAGAGCTTTTTAACCAGACACGCGGGATTTTTGTGAATCAGCCGGTGGAACATCATCACTTTCCAAAGCAGATTGCTTTTAATGTGCTCCCTCATATTGATGATTTTATGGAAGATGGTTTCACAAAAGAAGAATGGAAAATGCGTGAAGAAACTAAAAAAATTCTGGATCCCAGCATCGAGGTAGTGGCAACGTGCGTACGGGTGCCGGTTTTTGTGGGCCATGCTGAAGCTGTGCATGTGGAATTTGATGCGCCCATTGATGAAGAACAAGCGCGTGAGGCATTGCGGGCGAGTGAAGCCATTTCAGTGATTGATCACCGCATGGATCAAGGCTATGTCACACCGGAAGAATGCACAGGGGATGATCTTGTGTTTATCAGTCGCTTACGGGTGGATCCAAGTGTTCCTTATGGCCTGGCTTTTTGGTGTGTCGCAGATAACTTGAAAAAAGGGGCTGCGCTAAATTCTGTACAGATCGCCGAAGAGCTGATACAAAATTATTTGTGAGCCTTTCAAAAAAAACGACTAAAAAATCAAACTCCCAAGCCGGCAATGTCATTTTTGGCATGTTGACCGCGATTTCATTTTTTATTGCCCTTTTATTAATTAGCGGCAAGGATTTGCGTTTGGGACTGGAAGAATATTTTGATTATTGTGAATTGTGCGTGATGGGGCGGGAAGGCATTTACGTTTTTGCCGTCTCAGAAAAAGACAACTGGAAAAAGTTGGAGATGCTGCGCCTGAAGGCCCGCGCTGCGTGCGAAGGTACCCGGCCACAATGCATGGTGATGATCTGGAAAAATGCTAACTATGCGCCGAAGAAAATTCCCCTGACTCAACCACAACAATTGCAGGAAGTGACACGATACTGGATTGACTGGTCCAGCCGTCAGGAAAAAATTTGTTTTGTGCGTGACGGGGAAGTGGTTGAAAAAACCTGTCGGTAGGGTATAGTATCTCCTTTGGAACAGAATTAGAGAAAGGGAGTTTATGGGAAAGGATATAGAATCTATAAAAGTTTGCTCTTTTGAAGAAGAGCCTGGGATTGGGCTTCAGTTTGATAAAAATCTTTCTCCTGAGAAAAAGAAAGAATTGATGGAGCAAATTGAACGAGATTGTGAAAGACACGGAATCACTCTAGTAAGGGGCGACGAACTTACACGGTAATTTTAATTGTAAGATTTGTTGGCGCAGGTTTTGATTTAAAAAACGTCCACAAAAAAAATGAACGCCGGGACCTGGTGAGAAGTCCCGACGTTCGGTGAATTACTATGACGTAATTCGTCGTAACAGTGTTTCCTAAAACAGACCGTTACAAATCAGCTAACCGAGGTTAGCAACTTGCAGCGGTGTTGTCTGCTTTAGGGCTGACAGACTAGGAATATGCATAACGCAATTCTTTGACTGCCTCCCATATGTCAGGTTCATAAAGCCGTAGCTTAATTTTTAAAGACACACTGCCGTGTCTAACCCTAACGGTTGAAGATAAGCATCGGAAGCATTTGCCGTTACAGAGGCTCTTTGACTTTTAAAAGCTTGCCTGTAAAAAACCGAAGTTTTATACTGGCGGAACTCCTAGAAGAAAAAATACTTCTTGTTATCCTCGTTCCTGTAACTCGACTCCAACTAAGAGTCAGGTTTGATATAATCGCCGCTGGCTCCGTTTGTGTTGGTGTCTTAATCACCGTTACAAGATGACTATTGCATCGAATTTTTTTGCACGCAACATCCAAAAAAAGATGGATTGCAAAATGCAAGCTTATTACCAAGTTTTGGACAAGATACTCACAAAAAATCGGTGGATAACTTTTATAAGTCATTGATAAATAATGATTTACACTTTTCTTCAGTTTAAAGAGAAGAGGGGAAAAAACAGTATAAAAACGGTTTTTTGCTTTGTTAAGCCGACAAAATACCCAGAAAAAGAATCAATCCCACCCATTGATTCAGTTTAAACATTTCCAGGCAGCTGGCTGGATTATCAAGATCTACAAAGCCTGCTTGATAAAACAATATGGCGGTGGCTGCCAGCAAGCTTACAAAATATGTCGTGCCGAAGGCATTCAAAGATCCGGCAAATGCCAATAGCCCGACCATGACGGCATAAAAAATGAAAACCGCAAGCCGGGTATTATTCCCCAGCTTCAACGCACTGGATTTAATGCCGATCAGTTGATCGTCTTTTTTATCCTGGTGTGCATAGACTGTGTCATATCCTAATGTCCAAAAGAATCCTGCGATATAAACCACCAGTGGTGTCAAAGCCAGACTGCCGGTGATAGCGGTATATCCGACCAGCGCCCCCCAGTTAAAGGTCAATCCCAAAAAGGCTTGTGGCCAATAGGTGATCCTTTTCATAAATGGATAAAGCGCTACCGGGATAAGGGATAACGCCCCAATAAAAATGGTCAGCCGATTAAACTGGAGCAAAACTACCAAGCCAATGAGTAAAAGCAGTGTCATAAATAATATCGCCCGCGGCAGGCTTATGCTGCCGTTTGCCAGGGGCCGGGTTTGGGTTCGGGCGACTTCTTTGTCCAGGTTGCGATCAACAATGTCATTATATGTACAGCCTGCGGCGCGCATAACAGCCGCACCAGCGAGTAACAGAAAAAATATCCAAATATCAATAAAGACGTTCTCAGCAAAAGCAGCCCCCCACCAGGCAGGAAATAACAACAGCCAAATGCCAATGGGTTTGTCAAATCGGCCCAGTTCAATATAAGGGCGCATTTTTTCAATGACATTTGCCGGTATCATTTTTTTAACGTAATCTAGCA
>JANQSM010000085.1 GCA_028284025.1 Alphaproteobacteria bacterium
AAGCCCATTTTGAGCCAAAAAAACCCTTCTAATTCAAAGACTAAAGCCAAAAAAGCCGCTTAAACTTATCCCACCCTCTTTGTCTTCCCTGCGCAAGCAGGGATCTATTGGATGGTTCAGAATGGATCCCCGCTTCCACCCTTTGGGCACAAGCGCGGGGAAGACAGTATTATAAATTTTCATTCTCTGTAGCCTTTGTGCCCACACAACAAAAACCCTTATATATCAATCACTAAGCCCAAAAGTTTGTTGCAAAAGTTAATTTTGTGTTAATATCTGTGTTCCTTTGCGGGATCGGAAATCCTGTCTGACGGCATAATAGGGGACCAACAAAAAACCTCCGACAGACAAAAAGAGATGAAGCGCTTTGCGCCGCTTTTATGCGCGCGAAAGCAGGGAATTTATATGTGTCATTATATTATTTGACATAATTATAAGATTTTGGTATTTTATGCGCCACGAGAATAAACAGGGAATTTTGTAAGGTTTAAAAAGGTAAGCACGATGGCACAAACGAAAAGAACAGAACAGTTCTACACTTTAAGTGAAACCGCAGAACAGCTCGGCGTTTCGGAAGATGAAGTGCGTGAAATTAGCAGGGGCGACGATAAAAAACTCCAGGCATTCCGTGACGGCGACAAGGTCCTATTTAAACGTGAACAGGTTCATGAGGTAGCTGATCAGAGAGCCGCGCCCGTAGAAACCGCACCTGACGAAGATGCACCTGAAGATGCCGCACCTGAAGATGCCGCACCTGAAGAAGAAGCAGAGGCCGCAACTGAAGAGCCTGCACCTGAATTATCCCCAGAAGAGGAGCTCTTCGCCAGAGCGCAGCGGAACACTGACTGTCTTGGTGAGACCACCGCGGAGGAAGATAAGGTCAATCTCCCAGCAAGCGTTCGATCAAGGATGATTGGTGGCTTTGTGCCCTTGGTATCCGATGATGATCCAACGAAGGCAAAATGGGTAGAAGTCACAGATATCTCAGAAGATGGCCAAACGGCGTTCCTAAATAATCCAAGCGGCAATCGAGATATGCCGATCAGCGGCTTAGAGCACGTTTACGCCCACCCAAGAGCGGACAGCAAGCCTATGGATGTGCATGATGAAATAGACAACGCCCCGGCCAATGATGTAGAGGCTGCTACTACTACAGCCGCAGCCGCCGCGCCTGTAGGAAGTGCTTTAGAAAGTGGTGCTGATCAATTATTTGGAGCCATGCAGGCAAACGAAGAAAGCGATGCTGCACAGCCAGACGGTGATACTGTCTCACCCGACACATCAACACAGAAGCCTCAAGTAGGAAAGTCATTCTTTGAAACTGATGATTCCGACCCTGAATCAGCGGGTACGGACAATGATGACGTGAAAACCTTTGACGCCAATGATGATACAACACAACCGACAGCAGGTGAGCCCAGTGATGAAGCGCAACCAGCAGATCCTGACGATGAACCGGACAGCTATGTCCCAAGCGCCGATGAGTTACTTGCAGACGGCGAGTCTGTTTTTGACAACGTAATTCCCATAAAGCCGGAAAGTGCGCAGACAGACCCCCAACCACAATCTGCGCCCGAAGAACCGGCAGATGTAGACGAGGCCGAAGAGCGTCCATTGTTAACAATAGGCATGTTGATCAATGACGACGAAAACCCTGATAAGATCAAGCCAGGGGATATTATCACAATACAAGGCGACGCGCGCTTCCAAAATTGTGAGGTTAGAACCCTGGGTATATGCACGAGCCGCGGCGGCATAATCGAGGCTCACCTTAAAACCGAACATGACGAAGCCTGGGTTCCTGTAGAGTACCTGGAGCTGGTTGAACATGGCCCCGCATTGCCAGCCGCCTATTTAGGCATGCCTGCAACGACGCCAAACATTCAACATGGTGACTTTGCACGTATAAAGAACAGTGATAATCGATCACTTGAAGTCGCAGACGTACATGTAGACGACGACATAACTGTGGAGCTCAAAACACCACGCGGAATGGACAATGTATTTGTGAATATAAATGACTTGGAAAAAACTGATGCTCCAAGAAAAGAACCTAAAAAGAAGAAGAAGAAGAAAAAGAAAAACGCACAACAACCAGTATCCGACACAGGAGAACCAGATATGCCAGAAGGA
>JANQSM010000102.1 GCA_028284025.1 Alphaproteobacteria bacterium
AGATGGACTCTTCACCAAATCCGGCAATTTTTAACTGATCCAGCGTGCCGTCCTGCACATCGTCGCGGAACAGATTTTCCAGCGGTAAAACTGCCGCAAAAATTGCGATCACCCAGATGATTGTCCCAGTAAGGTAGGGTTGCGGCTGTCCGGTTTCTTGCAAAAAGACCGAAAAAATCAGTGTCCCCAGCAAAAAAAAGGACATTGAATATGCCATGGTGCCAAAGCCGCGCCAATGTACACTCAGATCAAATTTCAAATAGGCAATCAACTGCTTCATGGCAACACCACCTTTTTTGCATGTTTTATTTTTTTGCTGACATCCTGATGAGTCGCCAGCAAAAGCATGCCCCCGGTGACAATAAAATCATTGGCCTTTTGATAGAAGATTTTTTCCTGAGCCGTGTCCAGATTGACGGTTGGTTCATCCAAAATCCATACCGGTGCATGAAATGCAAATAGCCGTGATAGAGCGGCACGCCGTTTAAGGCCGGCAGATAAAGTCTGAATTTGCCAATCGGCAAAAGCCTCCAGATCAAAGGCTTCCAGGCAGAGAGAATCAAATGCTTGCAGGTTCAAAGTCGCATAAGCCGTCAGATTTTCCCGCACCGTCATCGGGCTTTTAAGGGCATTTTCATGGCCAATATAATGACATGCCAACCGGGCTGGTTTTTTGATTTCTCCCTCCACGTCCGATATCAAACCTAACACCGCTTTTAAAAGGGTTGTTTTGCCACTGCCATTAGCTCCCTGAACGATGATAGCTTGACCGGATTCCAGAGAAAAAGACACATTTTCAAACACAGTGCGATAATTTCGCCGATAGTTTAGATTTTTAGCGCTAAGGTGCGTCATGTATGTGGTTCTTTTTTGATTTTTTAACTATTTGGCTATATCATTTCAGTGCATTTCAAGTCTTGCACAAAGGAGGATGCTTTGGCCACAAAATCTTTAAACAGTTTTAACACCCGTAAGACCCTTGATGTTAACGGGAAAACTTATGAATACTATGACCTGACGGAGCTTGCCAACACAGAAGTGGGGGACGTTTCCAAGCTGCCATATTCAATGAAGGTTTTGTTGGAAAACCTGTTGCGCTATGAAGATGGTAAAACCGTTGTGGCAGATGATATCAAAGCTATCGGCCAATGGTTGAAAGATAAAAAATCAAACCGTGAAATTGCCTATCGTCCAGCCCGCGTCCTTATGCAGGACTTTACCGGTGTTCCGGCTGTGGTGGATCTAGCCGCCATGCGAGATGCCATGAAAGGCTTAGGCGGTAATGCGGAGAAAATTAACCCACTGACCCCTGTGGATCTGGTCATTGACCATTCCGTCATGGTGGACGTATTTGGGACAGAAAATGCTTTTGAAGCTAACGTCAAACTGGAATTTGAACGCAACCGTGAGCGGTACGAGTTTTTGCGCTGGGGATCCAAAGCATTTAATAACTTCCGCGTTGTACCTCCAGGTACAGGAATCTGCCACCAGGTAAATCTGGAATATCTATCAAAAGTGGTTTGGTCAGCCAAACGCGAAGATGGATCTATGGTTGCTTATCCTGATACGTTGGTGGGCACAGATTCTCACACCACTATGGTCAACGGTCTGGCTGTACTGGGCTGGGGAGTTGGTGGTATTGAAGCCGAAGCTGCTATGCTGGGCCAGCCAATTTCCATGCTGATTCCCGAAGTAGTCGGCTTTAAGTTAACCGGCAAGCTACCAGAAGGTACAACTGCCACTGACCTTGTTTTAACCGTCACCCAAATGTTACGGGAACGTGGTGTAGTTGGAAAATTTGTTGAATTTTACGGTCCAGGCCTGGCTGACATGACCATTGCCGACCGGGCAACTCTGGGGAATATGTCACCGGAATTTGGATCAACCTGTGCGATCTTCCCGGTTGATCAGGAAACCTTGCGCTATATGGAATTTACTGGGCGTGACGCGGATACTGTTGCTTTGACAGAAGCCTACGCCAAGGCTCAAGGCATGTGG
>JANQSM010000119.1 GCA_028284025.1 Alphaproteobacteria bacterium
TTGCTGATAATTCAGGGGAAGATGAGTTGATTTACTAATGACCAATGTAATAACCGATCAAAAATTTAGCTTTGATACTGACTTTGAAATGGAATTGGCCCGTGAAGAAGAAGAACGTCGCCTGGCAGCCATGCCCAAAGAGCCTACTTTTACCCAAAGCGAACTTGATGCACAAAAATCCCAAAGCTTTGAAGAAGGAAAGACCGCAGGTCTACAGGAAGCAAAAGAAAGTCTGGAAGCAAATACAAATCAAATTATCCAAAAAATTGGCCAGCAAGTTGTTGACCTTTCCCAAAGTCAACAAGCCGTCATGCAGGAAATCTCTGAAGATTCTCTCACTCTGTTTGGCACAATGATTCAAAAAGTTTTCCCTAAGTATGTCGAAGAATATGGCTTGAATGAAATTCATTCCCTGATTCAAAATGCCCTGGAAATTGCAGTAGATGCACCGGCCATCAACATTTTCGTGCACCCGGATATGATAGGACCAACTGAAGAAAAAATTAAAGAAATGTCCGCAATGCATCCCTTTGAAGGCAAGATTGAAGTCACCGGAAATGACAGTATGGGATTAAGTGATTGCGAAGTACGGTGGGGAGCAAAGGGGGGTGCACAACGCAACGCCACTGCAATACTTGAAAAAATTAATGCATTGATTGATGAATCTGTGACGCAGAAAGCACCCGAACAAACAGAAGTTGAACAAGCACCTAAAAGCGATGCTGACGCACTCGTTGAGGATGATACTATAGAAACCAGCACATCAGAAATAGAACAAACACAAGAAACGGAAGAAACAACTCTTGAGGCAGAGGATATTAAAGAAAGTGATATGGAAGGTGTTGAGCCTGCACAAGAACCACCTGCAGAATCAACCCCGTCCGACACAGAAGAAAAAACTGAATAGACTTTACAATAATCTTGCCTGGAAGGAGTTATTATGGCGGACGAAGAAGAACCAAAACCGGAAGAAGCCCCTGCTGAAGGAGATGCTCCTGCTGAGGGAGATGCTGCACCCGCGGAAGAAGCTGCTGGTGATGGCGGCGGAGAAGCTGCCGCGGAAGGTGAAGGAGACGTAAAATTTGACGAACTGGGAGAAAGTGAAGGCGGATCTCAAGGTGAAGATTCTGAAATGCGCATCCCGCAATCTGCTACAGACCTGGAAGCCGTTTATGATATTCCTGTACAAGTCCAGGCTGTACTTGGAAAAGCTAATATGCAGGTCAGCCAACTACTGCGCCTTGGTCGTGGAGCGGTTGTTGAACTTGACCGTAAAGTTGGTGAAGCCATCGACATTTACGTTAACAACCGCCTGGTAGCCCGGGGAGAAGTTGTGATCGTGGATGAACGTTTAGGGGTGACCATGACAGAAATCATTAAATCAGACCGGAACACAGGCGGCTGATCAAGGGGGCACATTACGAAAACTTAGAGCGGAAAGATAGGAGTGTAAAATCAAATGAGCCCAAAAATTGACTTTGCCACTGTAGGAGGGGTTGTCATTGCCTTTGCGATGATTTCTGCCGCTATCGTCATTGGGGGGGATCCCCGGAACTTTTTCCAGCTCGCATCTGTATTGCTGGTTATTGGTGGAACAATTGCTGTAACCACTGTGTGCTTTTCTGTCTCAGAAATTTTGCAAGCTCCAAAAGTGATCTTGCGCACAATTATTTACACGGTGTCAGATCCCAAAATAGCAGCAACAGAACTGCTTAAACTTTCAGAGCTTGCCAGATCAAAAGGATTGCTTGCACTGGAAGAAACTCTTCCCAAACTACGTAATGACAAAATGTTTTATAAGTCTATTCGCATGTTGGTTGACGGAGTACCAGCTAATGATCTGGAACGCATCCTGCGCAATGAAGTCATGGCCGTAACAAGCAGGCATGATCAAAGCGCTAATATTTTGCGCCGCGCCGGAGAATATGCCCCGGCGATGGGATTGATCGGAACC
>JANQSM010000123.1 GCA_028284025.1 Alphaproteobacteria bacterium
CCAAAATTAAGCTCATCCCCGCCCAGGCCGCCAAACAGGGCATTAAACCCATCTTTTTGAACTTGTTGTGTTAGGGTGTAATGTGCCAGCCATGTCGCAGTAGCTACAGGCTCATCATGCAGTTGCACCATTTGTGATGTAAGTTTAAAGACATCCGGTTGATCTAAAGTCACCTTGTGCCATTCTTTAACTTTGGTATCCAACATTGGTTGAATTTCTTCTGCTTCATCGTAGGTTGGATCAATATAAATAGAAGAATATGCGTGTTGTTTTTGTTTGGAAATCTCAACGGCGCAGGACATGACTGAAGATGAATCTAATCCGCCAGAAAGAGTAAAGGCAGGATTCTCAACAGCTTTAAATCGCCGGTCAACAGAATCAATAAGCAGCTCCCGATATTGCTCGGCAAGTTCTTTCTCATCCTGGGGAAAGTCTCCCTTGTCTTGTAAAGACCAATAAGCTTCTGTAGAAGTTTGTCCATTTTGATGCTTAAGAATGTGGGCTGCTGGCAGTTGTTTGATGTCTTCAAACGGGGATGCATTCTGGTCATTATCAATGGTACGATAATGTGATCCAGCAAAAAGACCTGTGAATGTTTTGTTTAAATTGAAGCCACATCCTGAAAGCAAAAACAGGGGAGCAGGACGAGATGAGAATCCAAACTCATTACTTCCCTGATGATAATACAATGGCCGTACACCAACCCGGTCACGCGCCAGCCACAGGCAATTATTTCTTTTGTCAAACAGGGCAACTGCAAAGTCACCATTTATGGATTGAACAGCGCTCTTGAAGCCTTTTTCTTCAAACAATTGAGCGAAGGTTTCAGCAAAACTTTGATTGGCGTTGAAATCCTGTCGATTATATAAAAGCCCGTCAATAACGATGCAGATTGTATCATTCTCAAACGTTTCTGTTTGTTTTCTTGCCGTGGAAAAGAATGTTACATCATCCTGTGGTCGAAGTTTTGCGTGCTGCCAGTTTTTTGTTTCTAACGCAGCACCGCGTTGCAGCAGAGACCATGCTTTATCGTTATTAATATTTTGAGTGGAAATAAAACCGCAAATTCTAGACATTCAAAAAACTTAACTCACTTTTTAATTTCAGCATGAACACGTTGACAGTTCAACCTGGTTCATGTATTTACCTCATAAACCGGCTAAGAGCAAGGGTATTACAATGTATTCGCACAATAAGCAAACCCGGGTTTATACTCAGGGACGTCCTTTAAAATCACATGAGCAAAAAATGATTGAGCTTCTTAAATCGGAGCTTTCTCAAGATTCGAAAGAAAAACTGTTAGACATTGGCTGTTCAGACGGCATGTTTCTAAGGCATTTGCGTTCTGAATTTGCTTCCCTTGATTTATGGGGATTGGAACTTGATGATAAGTTTATTCAACAAGGGAAGGCGCAAAATGATCAAGCAGGCGTCCAAATTATGCAAGGGGATGCTTCAAGTGTAGATTCTAGTACAAAGTATGATGTCATTTTGGCATCTGGAATTTTGTCGGTTTTTGATGAACCATTTCCTATATTGGAAGGGTGGCTTAATTGTTTGGCATCTAATGGGATTCTTATTGTATTTGGGTACTTTAATGAGCGTGACCTGGATACACGTATTCATTACCGCAATCACTTTGACGATCATGGCTGGGAAACGGGCTTAACGGCCTATAGCCAGAAAGCTTATCAGAAATATTTTGGTGAGAAAGGTCAGGTTTCTGTGGATTTTATACCTTTTGTGCCGGATTTTGATATACAAGAGGACGAAAATCCTATTAGATCGTATACCGTTCAAACCAAGAGCGGAAAGCGCCTCATTGTGATCGGAGGCCATATAATTTGCAATATGGGGTATATGATTTTGCGCAAGCAGAATTAAGGTTTAACTGAAAGGAAAATTAAATATGTCAGCAACAGCTAAAAAAGTCTGGAACGAATCTTTTGAAGACCAGGTTGCCCAGAATGCCCAGCACAGTGTGCCAGTAGAAGCATTGGTCCGAACCGTTTCTTATTATTTGCGTAATCACAAAAAGAATCCTGAAGATTTACACTTTTTAGAACTGGGATTCGGAAATGCAATTAACATGTGTTGGTTTGCCAACCGTGGCTTTCGGATGAGCGGGATTGATGTTTCCAACGTTGCTATTGATCTGGCCAAGACAATGATTGCGGAAAGAGGCGTTGAGCAAAATGTTGACCAACTGGTTGAAGGCACCATCGCCGACATGCCATTTGAAGATAATACCTTTGACGGTGTTGTAGAAACTTATGTGTTACAACATCTTGCAAACCCAGATCGCGCAAATGCATTTAAAGAAATTCATCGCGTCTTAAAGCCCGGGGGTGTTTTTATCGCATACCTGTCTGGCCGAGACTGTTCTGTTTATCAGAAGAGAAAAGCAGAAGAGCTATCAGAAGACCCGGGTACAATTAATCTGGAAAGTGGCAATAACAGCCGAATTTATCTGGATAATCTGGGTACAACGCATTTTTATTCCCGGGAAGAGCTGGAAAGTTTGTTGGCGCCTTTTTCAATGGTAGACCTTGCTGTTCAAGCTTACGACGTTCCTAAAGAAGAGGCTGAGCAACGGGGTTATGATAAATACACTCAAAGCATGTGGATTGTCTATGCCCGCAAGTAACGCCGTCCGCAAAATAGAAGACTTGGGTCAATACGCTTATGACCCATCAGTTCCACGGGTTGCTAATCCCATCTGGAATCCCTGGTGCAATGACCGTAATCTTCAAAAGTTGTACTATGACCGGTGCATTCAAAATGAAGTAGAAATGACATGTGCTGAGCAAGCTATTGAAATTCTGACGCCCTTAATCTCCCCGGGTGAAAGGGTTATGGATGCTGGAAGTGGGCCTGGATATTATTACTGGTCTTTCAAGAATCGTGGCATTGACGTGGAATATCACGGCATTGACAATACACCTGAAATGGTTGAAATGGCGCACGAGGTAATGTGCCCGGCTTCTGGTTTGCCTAAAGACCGCATTCGTTTAATGTCTATCGAAGACCTGGATGAAATGTATGACACGGTTATGTGTATTAATGTTTTGCCAAATGAACCTCATTATGCGCGTCCATTAGAAAGGCTGATGCACTGCACACGTAAAAACCTTTTAATTCGTGCCAGTTTCGGCGATGAGTTTGTTATGGATTATCGCCAGGATACCTACCTTGATGAAGGTAAAAAGCATATTCGGGTTTACCACAACACTTATCCAATGGAAGAAGTGAAACAGTTTATTCGCGATCACGGATTTGATGTTCAGCAAATTACTGATAAGCGAACCAATGATGGAATGGAAGTTGTGTGCGATGTTGAACATCATTGGCGTATTTTGCTAGCAACGCGTAAAGACTAAAGAGCCTTTTTTTACAACGTCAGCATTTTCCAGTTGCTCAAGAATTTTGATGCAGTCTCCGGCATAGATATTTGTTAGATTGGCAATATCAATTACGTCATTGGTGCTGTCCGCATAAACAAGCGTATTAACCAGATTGATAATTTTCTTTGTAGAATCCGGGTCTGCCAGGGTTGGATAAAGCCCGCGTTTTCCAAGCTGTGGTTCACACAAATGAACGTTATTATAGACGTGATTTTTCTCTAGAATCTCAATGCATTCAGTCAGTTTGTCAAAGCTGCCCTGTAATCCTTGTGAGGAAATAACCGATAGATCATCCAGTGATGTATGATACTCAGGATAGGTTAAGTACTTTGATCGGATTAAAGAAACCACCGGAAGGTCGACACCAGGTGCGCAGTATTGACGCTCATCGCTGCCACGATCCAAAAAGCTGTATTCATCAAATTTGTCTGTCTTGTGTTCAAGCACATGACGGGCAACCTTGTCAGCAAGTGTATTTCCATATCGGGAAGGAATGAAAGAATAAGTCCGGTCATCTCCCACACATGTCAGCATGAATCCGGCAATAGTATTTTTCTTCATTGAGTCAATGTTTTTAGAAAGATACGTAATGGCACCAATTGTTTCAGGCACAAACACAAAACGGTAACTGTACCGGCGTTTTTGCTGTTTGATATATTGGGCCAACCCTGCGGCCATAATCATGCCAGAGACTTCATTATTAGCCATGGAAGGATGACAGGTGTAAGTAGAAAAAAGGATTTCTTCATCCGTTTCACCTTTAACAAGAATGTCTCCGTAAGTCAGGGAGCCTGGCTTTAATGTGCTGTCAATGACAGCTCGATATTTGCCGGGTTTCAGGTTCTGGCGCTTTGAATGAGGAAGGCAAAATCCCCAGCGGCGCTGATAATAGGATGTGATATAAGGAATTGCGTCTGGTTTCTCGGGAAGCGAATAAAGATGTTTGTCCAGTTCCTTCAGATCCATCCATTCATCTATCGGTTCAGAATAATTCAGGACATGTAAGTTGTGATCAGCGAAATCAATAATACGATTCCCTTGCTCATCTTCTATGTATGCTTCTGTGATATTCCATTCATCAGGGATTTCCCAGTCAAAAACTTTTGTGCCGCTTTTTACCTCATGTATATTTAAATCTGGATGAATGTTATGCAGATATTCAAATGTTTCACGCACACCATTTCCGGTAATACTGCGGCAGATAGGATAAAGATCCTTTGCCCAGGCATACATGATTTCGCCGGCATTATTCATTGACAATGCGGGGGGTGTAGTCTTTGGTTTTGATTGCTTCAAAGGGATCATTGAAAAAATATCTATAGTTTTGCCATTTATAAAATTCCTGAGCAGCATGGGCTACATCGGTTAGTCTATATTCTCTCTTATAGCCGAATTTTTCCATTAAGTCACCCAGATGAAATTCAATGATCATTGCTTCTTCATCGGTGATGCGTTCTTTCCAGCGGTTGACATTGCGGGAGTCGACATTTTTGAATGTTTCACCGTCCATATTATTCCCTTTATTGGGCTTACCTAATAGAGTTGGCTGCAATAATGTTTCTTCAAAATCAAGGCTAAGGAAAGCGCAGACTTTATGTATTTGTGATTCAAGATCCTGGGTTAAATCTTCAAACTTAACAAAAAGGTAGTGCGATTCTCCGTGAGCTTCCTGGGCGGCGAGTCCCGCTTTTAACCCGGTGCTATATCGGTTAAGCAGACTGGCCAGAGTTTCTTTGTCACCTTCGCCAAGCTTGCTATAATGTTTGGTAACCCCCGATTTTAAGGATGCATAATTATCTCGTGGATCCCGCAGAAGGTGAACAAATTTTAATCCAGGAAACCAGTTAAATAAATCAGGAGCGTAAATCTCACTGCTCGTTTCTTTCATAATTTGCACAGAGCAATTTTCTTTGCCAAGGGCCTGTGCTTCAATAGTAAGAAGGCGGTGAATGAGATACTGTATGTCATCTAGTTTTTGTGCATCCAGGGCATCAAAAAAATTGCCGCGGATTTTTGCTAAGGGGTAGGTTTGCAAAATATTGTCTGGTAAAGATTGCTGTACGCTTTCAAACAGTACTAAATCTAAACGATTTATTTTTTCATCTTCAGAAAAATCAGTCCCTAGGTATTGCGGGTAATAAGCGTAAAGTAGTTTTAAGTCCCAGGGATAAAGGAAAGCCTGGCTGTGATTATCAAACAGACTGGCAAACATTGATGTTCCGCATTTGCGGTGTCCACCTAAAAAAACAATTTGCTTTTCCTGTCCCATAAGATTTCCTGTATTTAAGCAGCCAGTGCCTTGCTGAGTTTATAAAACTTGCCACGCTTTTTCATCAGGTCTTTATAGGCGCCTGATTCTGAAATCTGACCATTTTCAATAAAATAGATTGTGTCAGCATTTTGCACAGTTGACAGGCGATGCGCAATAATAAGAATGGTCATATTCTTTGAGAGCTTCTCAATCGCATCATGAATTAATTTTTCAGAATGGTTATCGAGTGCGCTGGTGGCTTCATCTAAAATTAAAAGTTTTGGTTTCCTGGCCAGGGCACGTGCCAGGGCTACTCGTTGTTTTTGGCCACCGGATAACCGTACTGCATTATCACCAACCTCAGTATTGTAGCTTTCTGGCAGGTCGCTGACAAATTCACTAACATGTGCCGTTTCAAGAATCTTTTTAAAATCTATGTCTGAGCATTGGGTCGCATCGCGCAAAATATTATCTTTGATACTCCCATTAAATAGCACCGGATTTTGTGGCACATAGGCGATGCTTTGGCGCCAGCTTTGGATATTAAGAGAAGATAGCGGATCTTTATCAATAAGAATTTCCCCTTTTGTAGGCTTTAGCAAGCCTAGCAATAAATCTACCAGTGTAGTTTTCCCAGCTCCGGATTTGCCAACAAAAGCGATTTTTTTGTTTGGTTTAATTTCAAGGCTAAGGTTTTTGATAACGTTCTTATGCGTGCCATAAGCGTAGGATATTTTATCAAAACGAATGCATTTAAAGGCTTTGAAAGTCTTTTTGCGGCTTTCTTCTGCCATGCTTGCTGCTTCATCTGTAAGACTCTTGACAATTTCATAAGATGGGATGGTCGCTACAACGTTTTGTCGAAAGACTTGCAAGTTACCAAGGTGCCCATATGCGCGCTGAATTAACAAAATAAAAAACAGAAAATCAGTTACCGATTCATTGGTCTTGTAAACATAGAAAACAATAACGGCAATCACCACAACACTTGAAAGCTCAGGGAATTTTAGCAGAAAAGCTTTGTAAAGCTGATCTTTAATCTTCAGGTGCATCAGGTTGGAGGTTTTTTTGTAAAACCGCTGTAGAGTATTTTGTTCAATGGCACTGGCTTTAATATATTTTGCGTTCTGAGTATTTTCGATAACCTGTGCGTTGGTTTCATTGTTTTCTTCTACGCGTTTAACAGAAATCCGGCGGGTCAATTTGTTAATGTAACGGCCAAGCAGGGTGATAACGATACCAAAGGCGAAGACAAAAATTGCAGATTGAAAAGAGACAATCACACTGGTCGTTACAAAGATTGTAAATAAAATGAGTGAAGTGAAATATTTACCCAAGGAAGAAACGCTGCCAGCGATGATATCAGTTTCTTTGGCAATAGCATTGGAAAGGGTGCCGGCCTTTTGATTAACAAAAAACAGCCATTTGGCAGAGAGCACGTTACGCATCAGAAGGTCACGGTATTTTTTCTCTATGCGGGCAGCTACCACACCGGTAATGAATTGTGATAGAAACAGCATAATTGTGCGGCCTACCATAAATAGCCCGATGAAGACCAGCAGATAATCAAAAGGTAGGTCAAT
>JANQSM010000125.1 GCA_028284025.1 Alphaproteobacteria bacterium
CCATTCCGTCAGCCATACCCATCGGCATTAAAATACGGCGCAGCACCCACATTTTTTGCAGTACTTCTTTATCCACCAGCAATTCTTCCTTCCGGGTTCCAGATTTGGTAATGTCGATAGAGGGGTATACTCGCTTATCAGAAAGTTTACGATCCAGAACGACTTCTGAATTACCGGTTCCTTTAAATTCTTCAAAAATAACTTCATCCATGCGGCTGCCGGTATCAATGAGTGCCGTGGAAATAATCGTTAATGACCCCCCCTCTTCAATATTTCGGGCAGCCCCGAAGAAACGCTTGGGCCGTTGCAAGGCATTCGCATCCACCCCCCCGGTTAATACTTTCCCCGAAGACGGTACAACGGTGTTATACGCCCTAGCCAAGCGGGTGATAGAATCTAGTAAAATCACGACATCACGCTTGTGTTCGGTCAAACGCTTGGCTTTCTCAATCACCATTTCAGCCACTTGTACGTGACGAGCAGCCGGTTCATCAAAGGTAGAGCTGATCACCTCACCTTTTACAGACCGCTCCATATCGGTTACTTCTTCCGGGCGTTCATCAATCAACAGAACAATTAAAAACACATCCGGATAGTTATGTTCAACAGAATGGGCAATATTCTGCAGCATGACGGTTTTACCAGTACGCGGCGGGGCCACAATCAAGGAACGTTGGCCTTTCCCCATCGGAATTACCAAATCCAGCACCCGGCCGGTAAAATCCTTACTGGGTGTTTCAGTTTCCATTTTTAATTGTTCTTCAGGATAAAGAGGCGTCAAATTATCAAAATTGACGCGCATACGGGTTTTTTCAGGTTCTTCAAAGTTGATTTTTTCAACTTTTAACAAGGCAAAATACCGTTCTCCGTCTTTTGGCGACCGAATTTCTCCTTCTACGGTATCCCCGGTCCGTAAAGAAAAGCGCTTAATTTGAGATGGAGAAACATAAATATCATCAGGACCAGGTAAATAATTGGCCTCTGGTGAACGTAAAAACCCGAATCCATCATTCAAAACTTCAATAACACCATTGCCATAAATTGATTGTCCCTTTTCTGCAGAAGCCTTCAACAAAGCAAACACAAGCTCCTGCTTACGCATTGAGCTGGCGTCTTCAATTTCATAGTCCGACGCAAGTTTCAAAAGGTCGGCCGGTTTTTTTTCTTTTAGTTCACTTAAATGCATAAGCTTGTCCTGCTGTTGGGTGGCTTAAAAAATACGGAATGTGTTTAAGAATTTTAGTTGTGTGAAAGTTTTTGAATTTGAATGAATTTTACCTTACCAGCTTTTTTTGAAACTGCAAGAGCTTTTCAAAGAAGTAAAATTCCCCAAGTGGGGTTACTACTAATTTCTTATTTATAAAAAGATAGAAGTAGATAGTGGATGGCTGTTCGTAATTTGGATTATTTAGTTTTGAACATACTAGCCCACATAAAGTTCGTAGCTGTTATCCAAAGCCTCTGAATTGTGAAAAAACAGTGGGGATAGAGTGTGAAATCAAAAGCAGGGCAAAGTGTCTTGTCATTCTGAAAGAAGGGGATAAATCTACTGTCCGCAGGGTTGCTAACATAAGATTAAGAGTTGTCCTGAACTCCGGGATAATATTTCACCAACAGGCGCATGACTCTTGGCATGAAAAAAGCGAAGGGAGGATGAAATTCACTTTCTCCAAAAAAATTGCAATTTATCCGCACTTCATACACAGTATTTCAAGATGAAGTTTTAAACATGTACACATAAAAACAGGATAAGTCATGATTGTTCTTGGGCTTACAGGCTCTATCGGCATGGGAAAAACGACCACGGCGCGGTTGTTCAAATTTATGAGAATTCCGGTATTTGAGGCTGACAAGTGTGTTCATGATTTGCTGGCTAGGGATAAAAAGGCCATTAAAGCGGTGAAGGAAAAATTTCCTAACTGTGCGGTGGATGGAAAAATAGACCGGAGTAAGCTGCGTGATTATGTCATGCGCGATGTCCAAAACATAAAGGTGTTGGAAAAAATCTTGCACCCCTTTGTGCGCTTTCATGCCCATGAATTTTTACGAAGGCACAATATGGGGCATCGCAAGATTGTGGTGCTTGATATTCCTTTGCTGTTTGAAGGCGGCTTCCACACAGAATGTGATTA
>JANQSM010000133.1 GCA_028284025.1 Alphaproteobacteria bacterium
TGACAGCAACCCGCCCGACGACCCTGGGGGCGGCAGCAAGGATTTCTGGTGTCACGCCTGCATCCCTGATTGCCTTGCTGCGCTACGTAAGAAAAGAGCAGCGCGCTTCTGCTACAGTCCAACGTAGAAAGTCTGCGTAGTGACAGCGCCTCTCACCCCACAGCAGGCGCAAGAAATCTTGAATGTTTCACGTGAAACATTGGACAAATTTGAGGCCTACCTTGGGCTTCTGGCAAAATGGAACAAAACATATAACTTGGTAGGAGACACAACCTTGCAGGATCCGTGGCGCCGCCACGTGGTAGATTGCGTACAAGTATCCAGACAGCTTGACAACACAAATGCTGTAATTTTGGATATAGGAACTGGTGCAGGATTGCCCGGCCTTTTGTTGGCCATTTTGGGATACAAGAATGTGCATCTGGTAGAATCCAACCAGAAAAAGGGATTATTTCTACAGCAGGTCATGCGGGAATTGGGGCTGACAGCGCATTTACACGTTCAAAGGCTGGAAAATATCTCCCCATTTCCGTGTGAGGCGATTACGGCGCGGGCTTGTGCTTCTGTGTATAAATTGCTAAAAATGTCACAATCTTTTTGCACTCCTAAAACGCAGCATGTATACCTAAAAGGGAAAGAGGCACAAGAAGAAGTAAAAGAGGCAAAAAGGCACGGGTGGCAGTTTAAGGAACATTATGCGACAAGTTTGGCGGCCTCAGAAGGTAAAATTCTGATCCTGACCGACGTAAAACCCGAAAAGATATAAAGTATGACTGATTATTCTAAAGAATTTCCTGCTCTTTATAACATCCCTGCAACCGGAGGGCGGCGGAATATTATCGCTGTTGCTAACCAAAAAGGGGGTGTGGGGAAAACGACTACGGCAATTAATTTAGCGACAGCCCTTGCAGCCGTTGATAAAAAGGTATTGGTGATAGACCTGGATCCCCAAGGCAATGCCAGCACGGGACTTGGAATTGACCCGACCCAAAGAAGCTTGGGATCTTATGATGTTCTTGTCAATGGAGTGCAGGCTGATAAGGCGATTCAACAAACCAAAGTCCCTAACTTGTCGGTTCTACCTTCGACGATGGATTTAAGTGGTGCAGAGATCGAATTGGTGGATCTGGAGTACCGGGAGTACCGCCTGAAAAATGCGATTACATCCGTGGCGGGCGGGTATGACTATGTGTTTATTGATTGTCCGCCAGCCCTTGGTTTTCTTACGATTAACGCCCTTTCTGCGGCGACAGGGGTGTTAGTACCGCTCCAATGTGAATTTTACGCATTGGAGGGGTTAAGTCAGTTGACCCGCACCATTAGTCGCATAAAGAAAAGGTTTAATCCAACCCTGGAATTGTTTGGTATTTTGCTCACCATGTTTGACAAAAGAAATAATTTAAGCCAGTTGGTGGAAAATGATGTGCGCCAGCATTTTGGAGATCAGGTGTTCAAGGCAATTATTCCACGCAATGTGCGTGTCTCTGAAGCCCCATCCTATGGCAAGCCGGTATTATTATATGACCACACCTGTGTGGGATCACGGGCATATTTGGATTTGGCACGGGAAATCTTGAAAAAACACCCGCCTTCTTCATCTTCTCAACCAGAAAGGGCAATTGCATAAATGATGACAGAACAACCCAAAGAACAAAAACATCTGGGCAAGGGGCTAGCGGCTTTACTGGGGGATGAATCCCAGGACTATGCTTCTTTGGATAAAGTACGCCAGTTAAAGC
>JANQSM010000136.1 GCA_028284025.1 Alphaproteobacteria bacterium
GGGGGATATGTCTGGTGACGTATTCGGCAATGGTTTGTTGCGCTCTGAGGCAGTGAAGCTGGTTGCCGCTTTTAACCATCTGCATATTTTTATCGATCCTAACCCGGACCCACAAAAAAGTTTTAAAGAGCGTCAGCGCTTGTTTAAAATGCCTCGATCAAGCTGGAAAGATTATAATGTATCTTTGCTTTCCAGGGGCGGCGGGATTTTTGATCGGGCAGCCAAAACCATTACGTTAACTTCTGAAATTCGTAATCTTCTTGGTATTAAAGCCACCACAGTCACGCCGGATGAATTGATTCGTGCAATCTTAAAAACTCAGGTGGACTTGATCTGGTTTGGTGGCATTGGAACGTATATCAAGTCATCGCGGGAATCTAATGCCGATGCGGATGATCGCTCTAATGACAATATCCGCATCAACGCGGTTGATCTACACGCCAAAGTGATTGGGGAAGGTGCGAATTTAGGAGTGACTCAACGGGGGCGGATTGAATTTGCCTTGCGCGGGGGACGTATCAATACCGATGCGATTGATAATTCCGCTGGCGTGAACACATCTGACTATGAGGTGAATATCAAGATTTTGCTATATGAAGCCCTGGCAAAGAAAAAGCTAACCCGGGCGCAACGGGACAAGTTGTTGATGTCTATTTCTGACGATGTAGCAGCAAAGGTATTGTACAACAATTATTTGCAGACTCAGGCAATCTCTCAATTTACCGTAAACGGGCATGAGTATCTGGAAACGCACCGCCGGTTTATCTCTCACCTGGAACGGAGTGTGAAATTAAACCGGGCACTTGAATTTTTGCCCGATGAAGAAACTTTTGAAGACCGCAGCAATGCCGGGATTGGTCTAACACGCCCAGAGTATGCTGTGGTGTTGGCTTACAGCAAGATTGAACTTTATAATTTCCTGATCACGTCCAGTTTGACCCAGGAAAAACAGATGGAATCCTTCTTGTATGAATATTTTCCGCCTGCCTTATTGAAAAAGTTTGACCGTGAAATTCAAGATCATCCGCTGCGTCGTGAAATTATTGCCACCCAACTGACCAACGAATTGGTCAACCGTCTGGGTGCAGGGTTTGTGTTCCGCATTAAGGAAGCTACCAATTCTACGCTGGAAGAAATTGTGCGGGCCTATCTGATTGTGCGCGAAATGTTTTGTACTGAAGACTGCTTTAAGAAAGTGGAAGAGCTGGATTATGTGGTGAACAGCAAGGTGCAACAGGCCATGCTACAAATTATTGATGATTTGATTAATGGGTGCATGATGTGGTTGTTAACCAAGCATCGGGCGCATCTTGCAAAACCAGGTACGTTATCTTTATTCAAGCAGGCAGCAGAAAAAATTATGCCTAAGCTGCAAAGTGTGTTGGGTAAAAATGATCTGCACGATGTAAAAGAAAAAGTGCAAGCCTTTACCCGTTACAAAGCACCCAAAGACGTGGCGGCTTTTATTGCTAAATTATCCAAGCTTCATAACACATGTGAAATTGCCCATATTGCGGCTAGCAACAAACAGGATGTTTTAAAAACCACCAAGGTTTATTTTAAAGTTGGGACTGAATTTAAATTTGATTGGCTGTTAAACGCCGCCCGACATATTGAGCCAGAACACGACTGGCAGCGCCGTTTACTGTTGATGATTATTGCCGATATTTTAAATACCCAGGCGATGATCACCCGGCATATTATGGGGACACTGGCAGCGCGCAGTGAAGATGATTTATTAAAGGCCTGGCGTGAAGCCCATCCAGATATCACCAACATGATTTTGAAAAACATTGAAGAAATTCAAGATGTAAAAGGAATCCGCACGTCTGCCATGGCCGTTATCAGTGGTAATCTGCGCACCATTATAGATACCCTGGCTTAAGTTTTAAGCTGCACTGGTGCCGGGGACTCCCTTGGTAGTAGAATATTCAAAGTGAAAATCCTGATCTGGAAAAACAATTTTGCGCACTTTGTGGGCAGCAAAAGCAGCTTCTGAGAATCCACACAGAATCAGTTTTAATTTGTTGTCATACGTATTGACATCTCCAATCGCAAAAATGCCAGGCTGATTGGTTTCACAAGTAGTGGGATCTACGACAATTTGTTTTTTCTCAAGATCCAGCCCCCACTCGGCAATGGGGCCTAAGTTCATAGACAGTCCATAGAAGGGCAGCAACACATCAGCTTCCAGGGTGCGGGTTTGGTTATCCAGTGTTTTTACAACGACGGCGGATAATTCGCCATTTTGGCCTTCTAATGCTGCAAGTTGGAAGGGGGTCACAATTTCCAGTTGCCCCTTTTCGTGTAGTTTGTGCAGTTTGGAAATGGATTCCGGTGCTCCGCGGAAT
>JANQSM010000074.1 GCA_028284025.1 Alphaproteobacteria bacterium
GATGTCCGTCCGTTTTGTGATTGGGTCATTGCAGGAAAATTTAAAGATAGAAAAGAAACCCGAAAGGCCATTTCAGAACATCGCCATGCGGAAGCCCCAACAGCAGCCTTTATTCTAAAAATATTGGCTAAATATGTTGGCAGCCCTGATATAGTATTTTCCCAGAGCGGATTGCGGGAAGGTTTGTTTGTGGAAATGGCTGAAGCAGCCAAGAAAGCTGCTGCCACTCGTCTGGCTAGAGCGCGATAAATTCTATTTCATTATGATTTAATTTTACACCGATCTTGCCATTCTTAAGATCCATGGCATCTTTCCCAAACAATTTAAACCGCCAGCCATGCATAGCGGCAACGTCGGGTTTATCTTCCGCGGCAATGGCATCAAGATCCTTGGTTGTGGCGATCAGGCTGCCAGCCACGTGGTGTTGATCGGCTTTGTGTTTTAACAGAACGCGCAACAGATCTTTGATAGCAGTTGTATTGCCGGCATTTTTGTTTCGCCGGGGTGTTTCAATTTTGGGCCACTTTTCTTTCGGTGTGTCATAAGCTGCCTGCAAGGCTTGCATCAGGCCAGAGGTATACTTATTGTTAGCCATCTGCTTGGGGAAAGCCCGCAGTCTTTTAAGGTCTTCTTTGGTTTTTGGCCGTTGTATGGCAAGTTCGACCATTGCATCATCTTTGATCAATCGGTTGCGGGGGATGTTTTGTTCCTGCACAGTTTGCTCCCGCCAAGCTGCCAAATGTTTTAGAGTATTGGCAACTTTTGGTTTGGGATTGCGGAGTTTTATTCGCTCCCAACATCTATCAAAATCAACTTGATACGTTGCCGGATTTTCAAGAATGTCCATATCTTCTTCAATCCAGGATGTACGTTTTTCACGTTTGATTTCTGCTGCAAGATATTCATATACCGGACGCAGATGAACAACATCTGATAGGGCATAATCAATTTGTTTTTGGCTTAAGGGGCGGCGTGACCAATCGGTAAACTGCGCCTGTTTTTCGATATCAACTTTGGCGATCTCTTTGGCAAGCCTCTGATACCCGACACTTTCTCCGAATCCACAGACCATAGCGGCAATTTGAGTATCAAAAACAGGATCGGGCAGGGCTTTAAATAAATGGTAAAAAATCATCATATCCTGGCGGCAGCCGTGCAGAACTTTTAAAACCTTCTTGTTGGTCAGCAATTTAACAAAAGGTGTAAGATCCAGATCTGGTTCCAGTGGATCAACCGCAACGGCCCGATCTTTGGTAGCCATCTGGATTAGGCAAAGTTTTGGCCAGTATGTTTTTTCTGACATGAATTCTGTGTCCACGGTGACAAAGTCGGACTTGGCAGCGTGTTTGCAAAAGGTCTCAAGGTCTTTGGTATTTTTGACTAATGGCATGTTTTTTTATCCAATCTCTTGACAAATCCAGTGCATGATGCCTTGATCAATCAACAAAATAAAGGCCCAAATAAAATTGCGGAGCAAATAATGCACAAATATAGAACGCATACTTGTAATGACCTGACTAAAAAAGATGCCGGGCAAAAGGTTCGTCTTTCAGGCTGGATTCACCGTAAGCGGGATCACGGGGGATTATTGTTTATTGACCTGCGGGATCATTATGGCCTGACTCAGTGTGTCATTGACACCAGTCATGCTCAGTTTGATTTGGCAGAAAAAACACGCATGGAAAGTGTGATTACAGTGGAGGGAGAGATTGTAGAGCGCACGCCTGACACGGTAAATGACCGTCTTCCTACGGGCCATATAGAATTAAAAGTAGATACCCTTTGTGTACAATCAGAGGCAGATATGCTGCCGATGCAGGTATTTGGTGATGAAGAGTTTCCTGAATCTACCCGCTTAAAGTACCGCTTTTTGGATCTACGCAAAGAAGACGTACACAAAAATATTGTTTTGCGCAGCCAGGTTATTTCCAGCATTCGCCGTCGGATGACTGATCAGGGCTTTTTAGAAATTCAAACTCCTATTTTGACGGCGAGTTCCCCTGAAGGTGCTCGTGATTATTTAGTGCCGTCGCGTTTGCACCCCGGTAAATTTTATGCCCTGCCACAGGCGCCACAAATGTTTAAACAATTGCTGATGGTGGGTGGTTTTGACAAATATTTTCAGATTGCTCCCTGCTTTCGGGATGAAGATGCTCGCGCAGACAGATCTCCTGGTGAATTTTACCAGCTGGATTTTGAAATGGCATTTGTGGAGCAAGAGGATGTATTCACCGCTTTAGAGCCAGTGATTCACGGTGTGTTCGAAGAGTTTTCTGATTGGAAAGTAACAGATGCTGCGTTTCCACGGATTCCATATGATGAATCTATGCTGAAATACGGATGTGACAAACCAGATTTACGGAATCCACTGACAGCCTGCGATGTAACGGACATTTTCGAAGGATCAGAATTTGGACTCTTTGCCAAGGCTGTTGCCGGGGGCTCGATCGTACGAGCGATTGGTGTGCCCAAAGTGGCCGATCAGCCGCGGAGTTTCTTTGACAAAATGAATGACTGGGCACGTGAGCAAGGCGCACCAGGTTTAGGATACATAACCTTTACCGAAGAGGGGGGTAAAGGCCCAATTGCCAAATTCCTGGATGAAACCCGTCAAAAAGACCTTATGGATCGTGCCGGTGTGCAGGCCGGGGATGCAATCT
>JANQSM010000157.1 GCA_028284025.1 Alphaproteobacteria bacterium
AATAAATTTAATTTTGCAGAAGAAAATGCCGGGCTGGCACCTGCCACCTCTTGCATTTTTGATAAATCACCATCACATTGCAAAATTAGATCACAGCCCGCAGCAAAGCATCTCTCTAACTTCTCACGGTACGAACCACGCAAAGCCTTCATATCAAGATCATCGGCTATCAGTAAACCAGAAAACCCTATTTCCTTGCGAATGACTGTCTGAATCATCCGGGATGAACAGGTTGCTGGATGGTCTGGATCTATATCCTTATAGACTACATGCGCCGTCATTGCCCAAACGTGATGCGCGACCTCTGATTTTGCAAAATCTTTGAAGGGAGCAAAGTCGGTTTGGGCCAATTCTTCTTTTGAGGCATCTACCTCTGGCAAATCATGATGACTATCAACCAATGCACGGCCATGGCCAGGAATATGTTTTATAACGGGTGTAATGCCTGCTGCCAGCAACCCTTCACACGCTGCACGGCCTAAATCTGCCACACACGCAGGGTCTTCAGAAAAAGAGCGTTCTCCGATCACATCGTGCGCCCAATCAAAACGAAGGTCCAAGACCGGGGCACAATCTACTGTAAATCCTAACGCGGCAAGATCATTGCCTATCAATTCATAATGCTTCTTAACATCTTCAGCTGCCTTGGCGGGGTTTTCCTGCCAGACAGGTCCAAAAGTTTCTGCTGCCGGAAATTGTGCCCAATGCGGAGGAGTCAGTCTTTGAACGCGCCCTCCCTCCTGATCAACCAGGATATGGGCCTCACTGCCCAATATATTTTTAATCTGATCATTCAGCCGTTTAACCTGATCAGGTGTGTCGACATTACGGGCAAATAAAATAATTCCAACGGGGTTAGCATCTTTTAGAAAAGAGATTTCGTCAACCGTCAAGGCTTGTCCAGAAATACCAAAAACAGCAGGACACTTAGCGGTCACTACATCAATCCTGTTTTTTCTTCCTTAACAACCAGGCATGTATTGCCCTTTGCTTTGTAGGAATCACATAATTGCTGGGCTTCCTGGCGGGACATATAATTCCCTGCCTGGACGCGGTAATAAACTCCACGTTCTCCCAGGTCCACCCGAACAACTTTAAATTCAAGCCCGGTGAATAGGTCAGGATTATTTTTGGTGAATGCTTCTTTGGCTTCTTCTGCTGATTCTTGGGATTTTAATGAAATCAACTGAACACGATATATTGCATCTGTACTTCCAGCTGTGGCGGGTGGCGCTGCCGCAGGTTCTTCCGAAGCTTTAACCTCCCCAGATACCCCTGCTACAGGAGCTGTAGGCACATTAAATTCTTCAACCTGTACAGGGGCCACGGCAGGCTCAGGCTGTGCGGGTGCTTCAACCGCAGGATTAAGCTGTGTTTCTGCCTGCACCTCAGCAACTTGTTCTACGCTTTGTTCCATTTCTGCTCCGGCAGTATCGGCCATTTGCCCGGCTTCATCCTGGGACATAATTTCTTCTGGCAATTCAGGATTTGCAGAAAATACCTGCTCAGTCTCAATCGGTTCAACTGGTTCATCATTCAAAACATATTTATCCTGATGAGGGATTTCCATACCACCTGGGTTTTCCGGCTTGGATTTGAAACTCTCATATTCAGCGCGCACCATCGGCACCACCTCTTCATAGTCACCAGCACTTCCCTGCTGGTAAGCGTACCAAACAACACCGACAAAACCGCCGAGCGCCAAAACCGCAATCAGCAGGGGCATAACCCGCGCGATAAAAGAGCGCTTGGGACGCTCATTTTCCCATTTTACATCATCAACCATTAATGCATCTCCTCAACCGGTGTGACACCAAATATGTTCAAACATGAGGATACAAGGATTGCCACCGATTTGACAAGGGATAAGCGTGCATATGTTAACTTTTTGTTTTCAGCGTCCAGAAAACGCAAGCTTACATTATCCGATCCCTTGTTCCATAAACTGTGAAAAGCCGCGGCAATTTCATAAACAAAAAATGCCAATCGGTGTGGCTCCCGCGCCTGCACAGCTTGCTCCAGTTGCCGTGGATAAGTCGCCATAAGCTTGATTAAGCCCAACTCGGACTCATCCTGCAATAAAGATAAATCTGCATCTTTTAATGCTTCTGCTGCAAGTTCATTTTCATCAAATATCTCAAGAGCATTACGAAAAACCGAACAACAACGTGCATGACAATATTGCACATAAAAAACGGGGTTATCCTTGGATTGTTCCTTAACCTTGTCCAGATCAAAATCAATAGTCTGGTCATGCTTGCGCGTCAAAAGCATAAAGCGCAGAACATCCTTACCAACTGCTTCCACAACATCGCGCAAGGTTTCAAAGGTACCAGATCGCTTGGACATTTTCACCGATTCCCCGTCACGCATCAACTTGATCAAGTTGGTAAGGCAGACTTCGCACTCCCCTTTACCATCTGTCATCGCTTTGACAGAAGCCTGAATCCGTTTGACATAACCTGCGTGATCAGCACCCAACACATCAATCAGATACGGTCCGGTACGCTGAATCTTGTCATAGTGATAGGCAATGTCATTAGTCAGATACGTATTACTGCCATCGGACTTTTTCAAAGGACGATCAATGTCATCACCAAATTCAGAAGATTTAAACAATAACTGCGGCCGTGGCTCCCAGTCATCCGGCGCTTTACCTTTGGGAGGCTCCAGTACCCCCGTATATAAAAGCCCTTTCTTATCAAGATGCTCAATGGCTTCTTCCACTTTACCTGATGTCATCATTGCCCGTTCAGAAGAAAATACGTGATGTTCAACGCCAAGACTTCTCAGATCTTTTTTAATCAGGATCATCATCTGCTCAATAGCAAAAGACATAACCGGCTCCAACCATTCCTCTTCTGATTGAGCCAGTAACGCATCCCCGTATTTTTCTGCCAGAGCCTTACCTACCGGCACCAGATAATCACCAGGATACATGCCTTCTGGAATATCGCCTATGTCTTCCCCTAAAGCTTCCCGGTAACGCAGATAGCTTGATTTAGCCAACTTAATGACCTGCGCGCCCCCATCATTGATGTAATATTCGCGCACAACATCATAGCCCATAAATTCCATTAAGCGGCAAAGTACATCTCCATAAACAGCACCTCGGGTATGTCCCACATGCATTGGACCAGTGGGATTAGCAGACACAAATTCCACATTGACTTTGCGACCATTTCCAAAGTTGGCCCGGCCATAGTTATTACCTGTCTCTAAAATGTGATTTACTTGATCCAACCAAAGAGAATCCTGCAAGCGAAGGTTAATAAAACCAGGACCCGCTATAGAAATTTCTGTAATTTTATCAGACTCTTCTAAGGATTTCTTAATGTCTTGCGCTAACTCTCGCGGATTTTTACCAGCTGCCTTGGATAAAACCATTGCTGCGTTAGTTGCCATGTCTCCATGGGATGGATCCCGAGGTGGTTCAACTGTTAATCTATCAAGCAAGCCTTCAGCACTAATGCCTAAAGATTCTATAGATGAAATAATTTCATCCTTAATATCGTTAAAAAGATTAGTCATTTTTTGTATATATATCGAATAGTTTACGGTGTTCAAACATGGCGTAACGGTCTGTCATTCCGGCAATATAGTCTGCGACAACAACAGCACGTTCATTTTTATCAGAAGCATTTTCAAAGACTTGCCGCCATTCCTCTGGCAAGCATTCAGGTTCCTCATACAAAATAGCAAATAGCTCTTTCACTACCCGGCGTGCCTTACTGGTCATACGGTTTACCTTATAGTGGCTATACATTCTTTGACGCAAAAAGTCTTTTAAAGCCTTATTGTTTTCAATCATCTCAGCAGAAAACTCTACCAAGGCAGACCCAGCCTGGCGAACATCATCGACTGATTCCGGGCGATGTGCCTGAATATTTTTTGTTGTCGTATCAATCACATCTTGCACCATATAGTGAATCATTCGACGAATGGCTTCATGAACCAGGCGGCTGTTTTCAATGTTAGGGTAAGCCTCACGCACCTTGCGAAAAACGGGGCCAACCAATGGTACATCCATCAAATCTTCAACGGTAAATAATTCAGCCCGTAATCCATCATCAATATCATGGTTGTTATAGGCAATATCATCAGAAAGAGAAGCAACCTGCGCTTCCAGACTGGCATAGGTATGAACTTCAAGATCATTTTTTTTCAGATAATTTTCCAAAATATTATAAAAGGGCTTTTTAACCGGCCCATTATGTTTGATGGTGCCTTCCAGCGTCTCCCAGGTTAGATTCAGACCGTCAAAGTCTGCATAGCGCCTTTCAAGGTGTGTCAAAATCCGCAAGGTTTGCATGTTGTGATTAAACCCACCAAAGCTCTTCATTGCTTCATCCAGTGCATCTTCACCAGCGTGACCAAAGGGTGTGTGGCCTAAATCATGTGCAAGCGCCAAGGCCTCAGCCAGATCTTCGTTCAAATTTAAAGATCGGGCGATACTCCGTGAAATTTGGCTAACTTCCAAAGAATGCGTCAAACGGGTACGGTAATAATCCCCCTCATGATTGACAAAAACCTGTGTTTTGTACTCCAGCTTGCGAAACGCCCCACAATGAATAATTCTGTCACGATCCCGCTGAAAAGCAGAGCGGCTTTCAGCAGAAGGCTCTGAATATAGCCTGCCCCGTGACTCTGATGGATGGCAAGCGTAGGGGGCCAAGTACTCATGGAATGTATCAATCTGTTTTTGCGGTGCAATCATAACGTGCCTTGCATATCACATAAGATTTTAAATTGTAAGCATTTTAGCGTATAATACTCAGTGTGACTTTAAATGAAAGCAATTTTGGCTTATATTAGACTTATGGAAGTTGAGGCATTAGATCGTACCATCGTCCTTCATGACAGCGCGATTCAGCAAATGAAGCGCCTGATTGAAAAGGAAGACAAACCCGCGCTTATCTTACGGGTAAGCGTTTTTGGTGGTGGATGTTCTGGCTTTCAGTACCAGTTTTCGTTTGATGAAAAAATTCAAAACGATGACATCGTGTTTGAAAAAGACGGTGTAAAACTCGTCACAGACGAAGCATCACTGGATCTGTTGGCAGGGTCGGAAATTCATTATGTACAGGAACTGATTGGTTCTGCATTTACGGTGAAAAACCCAAATGCGGCCAGCAGTTGCGGGTGTGGAACTTCGTTTTCGATTTAAGGATGACAGTAAAAAAAACCTGGATACCAAAAATTTTGATATGTGTGCTGATGCTCTCGCTTGCGTCGGCTTGTTCCCGTGCGGGCGGCCCGGCCCCAGTTTATTTCAGTAGCGGCATCCCCCTTAAAACCAATATAAAGCGACCAGTGAATCAGGCCTCCCACATACCAGCACCGGTAAACACACCACCTGTACAGCAAAAATATACGCCTGCCCAAGCCCCTGTTAGCTCGGAAAGCAAAAAAGTAACCGTGCGCCGGGGAGATACGGTTTTTGCCTTGGCACGAACTCATCGGGTTAACCCGCGAGAAATTATCATTATCAACAAACTAAGGGCTCCTTACGAATTAATTGCCGGACAACAAATTCATATCCCAACACGGAGATACCACGTTGTAAGATCTGGTGATACGCTCTACAGCATTTCACAAACGTATGGGGTGGATATGGCCTCATTGGTCCGGGTTAATAAGCTGCGCGCACCCTATAATATCAAGACAGGTCATCGCCTGCGCCTGCCATCTTCCACACACCGTAAGCGAATACCGAAAGTACAGGTTGCTTCTTTAAATCCGCAATACTCCTTGTCAAAATCCGGGTTTGCCTGGCCATTGCAAGGGACCATTGTATCTAGTTTCGGCCCCAAAAAGGGAGGGATCCATAACGATGGGATCAACATTGTCGGGCAACGTGGAACACCCATTCTTGCAGCCAAGGGTGGTGTGGTAGTTTATGCAGGCAAAGACGTTGAAAGTTACGGCAATATGATTTTGATACAACACCCTAATAATTATGTCACGGCCTATGCCCATACAGATCAAATGCATGTAAAGCGGGGTGATAAAATCACCCGTGGACAAAAGATTGCCACCGTTGGCAGTACAGGAAGCGTTTCCCGGCCTCAACTTCATTTTGAAGTCCGCAAAGGTCGCAGGGCTGTGGATCCTTTGGGGTATTTGACCAGTAGCTAGCATCTTCCCATTGCAATTTAAGATTTCAGCGCTATCATCATCAAAATCCATACAGAATAACCCTTAAAAATGAGGAGGAATAATGAGATTTTTATTTTTCGTGCTGCCATTTTTCATGGCCAGCCCTGCTTTTGCCCAAGCCAGTGGTCAACCTGGCATAGCTGCCCAATTGTTACCTTTAGCTTTAATTTTCCTGGTATTTTGGTTTTTGCTGATTCGTCCTCAACAAAAACGCATTAAGGAGCACAAAGAAATGGTCAGCAATATTCGCCGCGGAGATAACGTGATTACAGCCGGCGGCTTGAAAGGAAAAGTGACCAAAGTGGTAGATGAAACCGAACTAGAGGTGGAAATTGCCTCTAAAGTTGTGGTGAAAGTTGCCAGATCAACTATTGCTGATGTGGTGGGAAAGCCGGAACCAGTCTCAAATAACAAAAAATCTGGTCCTTCCAATTCAAACAAAAAGAAAAATAGCAAAGCTGCATAAGACCCATGGTTAAGATCCCCGCGTGGAAAGCCTATTTGATTGTTTTTATATGTGTTGTAGGGCTGGTTTATGCCTTCCCGAATCTATTGGGACAAAAAAATGCCCAAAATCTTCCATCATGGTTACCAAATGAAACAATCAACCTGGGCCTGGATCTTCAAGGGGGATCCCACCTTCTGTTACAGGTGGATGTGAATTCTGTCCTAGCGGAACACTTAAATAATATGACCGACACATTGCGCCGGGTGTTACGAAGCAAGAAAGTCCCTTATCGCAATTATGCCATGAGTGACAACACAGTTCGTTTTCGTGTAGATCCAGAAAATGTTCCCCTTACGCGGGAGGTCATTGAAGAAGAGCTGGGGACTGATGTCACAATAACATCAACAGATGAAGGCCGGATCAGTGTTTCTTTGAGTGAGATTTTTATTAAAGACCGCAAGGATTACGCCTTACAGCAATCGATTGAGATTGTGCGCCGCCGGGTGGATGAAACTGGTACCAAGGAACCAGTCATTCAGCGCCAGGGGGAAGACCGTATTGTCTTGCAACTTCCCGGCATTGATGATCCTGAGCGCATAAAAGGCCTGTTGGGTCGCACCGCCAAGCTGACATTTCACCTGGTGGATCTGGAAAGCATGGACAGCAGCACGAAGAAACGCATACCTGTTTCTTCCATTCGGATCCCCTCTTCCAGAAGTGAAGTGCAAAGTGGCGGCCTGACTGATTATATTCTAAAACGCCGGGCTATTTTAACAGGCGATATGCTGGTGGATGCATCTCCATCATTCCAGGATGGCCGCCCTGTGGTCTCTTTCCGTCTGGATAATCGTGGTGCCAAGCGCTTTGCAGATGTGACCACGGAAAATGTAGGGAAACCATTTGCCATTGTGCTGGATGGTGAAGTGATTAGTGCACCCCGCATTCAAAGCCCGATTCTAGGCGGGAACGCGGTTATAACAGGAAGTTTCAGCACGGAAGAAGTGCAAGATATGGCGTTGCTGTTGCGTGCGGGTGCTTTACCTGCCCCCTTAAATATTCTGGAAGAACGGACTGTTGGGCCAGGGCTGGGGGCAGACTCCATTGAAGCAGGAAAAATTGCAAGCATGGTTGGTTTGCTTGCCGTAATTGGTTTTATCATTTTGACTTATGGAATGTACGGTGTCATGGCAGTGTTGGCCTTGATTATCAATATCACTCTTATTATTGCAGCATTGTCAGCATTTCAGGCAACCCTTACCTTGCCAGGAATTGCAGGAATTGTATTGACTATTGGGATGGCCGTCGATGCCAACGTGCTAATTTTTGAACGTATTCGCGAAGAAACCAGCAGCGGGCGCTCACCGATTTCTGCCGTAGATGCTGGATATTCCAATGCCTACAGTTCAATTGTTGATGCTAATATCACTACCTTGATTGCTGCACTGTTACTTTACATTTTTGGAACCGGGCCAATTCGTGGGTTTGCGGTTACCCTTTCCATTGGTATTGTAACGTCTTTCTTCAGCGCCATCATGGTTACTCGCTTGATGTTGACCACCTGGTTGTGGCGGGTTAAACCCCAAATGATAAGGATATAAAAATGGCGGGTATTAAACTTGTCCCTGAAGTAACAAAAATTAATTTTCTAGGTTTACGCAAGGTGGCACTGGTTATCTCTGTGTGTCTGATTTTATTTTCTATTGGGCTATTAATTACCCGTGGCTTGAATTTTGGAATTGATTTTGAAGGTGGAATCCTGATGGAGGTGGAAACCAGCCAACCGGCAGATCTTTCTGACATGCGCCGCCGCATGAACGATTTGAATCTGGGAGATTTTTCTCTACAAGAGTTTGGCGCCAGTAATATTGTATTGGTCCGCCTGCAAAGCCAGGAAGGCGGAGAAGCAGAGCAGCAGCAAGCCATTGAAGCCGTACGCAGTGTCATGCCGGCTGATGCTCAATACCGCCGGGTTGAATTTGTTGGCCCTACAGTTGGAAATGAGTTGATTACTGCCGGGGT
>JANQSM010000159.1 GCA_028284025.1 Alphaproteobacteria bacterium
TACTGTCACCGCCCAGGCCAAATCAACAGATTTATCCAAGTCTGGCCCCAGCATAGATCCATCTCGATCAATATCCGTGTAAATAATGGCTGCCACTCCGGTATTTTCTACCCGAAGCGCTAAATCCAGAAGCTTTAAGGATGTAGTTTGCGACCACCCTTCCACTGCGACATACCCATCGCGCGCGTCAATGGCCGCAACGATCTGACCAGGAAATTCTCTACACGCTTCCAGCAAAAGTTCTGGACTCTTCATAGAAACCGTGCCCAAAATTACTTGTGCCACCCCGCGTTTTAGCCAGAATTCAATATCCTGCATACTGCGGATCCCACCGCCAAATTGAACGGGAATACTCACCCGCTCCAGCAATTCTTCCATCGGTACGGTGTTGTCAGGCGTGATTTTCTTGGCCGCGTCCAGATCAATCACATGCAGCCACTCAAACCCTTGCTCTTCAAAAACCTGGGCTTGATCCGCCGGGTTGTCATTTACTTCAACTGTATGCGCCAGATCACCTGGCTCTTCTTCATTTTCATGAAGAATCCGCACACATTTGCCATCTTTGATGTCAATGGAAGGATAAATAATCATGGGCTTTATTATGCCAGTTTAAGATGAAAATGCATGTCTTTTATACATTTAAATGCGCTTTTCCCTTGACCTTGGCAAACAAAATCCCCAAATGTGGGGAACGAGGAATTTGATATGACAACTGTTTTATGTGTACGCAAGGGAAAAGACGTGGTGCTGGCGGCTGACGGCCAGGTATCTATGGGAAACACCGTGGTAAAATCCAAGGCCCGCAAAGTGCGCACCTTGGCCAATGGCAAGGTAATTGCCGGATTTGCCGGTGCCACGGCCGATGCTTTTGCCCTGTTTGAAAAGCTGGAAGCCAAGCTGGAACAATACCCCAACCAATTAACCCGTGCGTGTGTAGAGCTTGCAAAGGACTGGCGTACAGACAGATACTTGCGACGTCTGGAAGCTTTAATGGCAGTTGCGGATAAAGAAGTTTCCCTTATGTTATCCGGAACCGGGGATGTGCTGGAGCCTGAAGATGGCTTGATCGGCATTGGATCCGGCGGGAATTACGCCCTGGCCGCAGCCCGTGCCTTGGTAGATCAAAAAATGTCAGCAGAAGAATTGGCAACGAAGGCGATGAACATTGCTGCTGATATTTGCGTTTTTTCTAACGATAATATAATCATTGAAAAACTAGAGAATAAATCATGACTCTTAATGTAAGCCCGCTTATGTCGAATGACTCTTTTGACCCTGAAACTGAATCTGATGAAACTGCCCCAAGCAGCGTGAAAACTTTAACCCCAAAACAAATTGTGGCTGAGCTTGATAAATATATCATTGGCCAAAAAGATGCGAAAAAGGCTGTGGCTTTGGCACTCCGCAATCGATGGCGCCGACAGCAGCTGGATTCTTCCTTACGTGAAGAAGTTCTGCCAAAAAATATTTTGATGATCGGCCCAACCGGCGTTGGAAAAACTGAGATTTCCCGCCGACTGGCCAAGCTTGCTAATTCACCCTTTATGAAAGTGGAGGCCACTAAATTTAC
>JANQSM010000165.1 GCA_028284025.1 Alphaproteobacteria bacterium
CCTCCTTATATTTTGGGATAGTGGGCAATTCTTCATCTTTGAGTAAAAAGGTGTTCCGAAAAATAGCCAATGCCATATAATCATGTTGATTCCCAGTACTTAGAACATGGTGTATTTGCCTTTCAAATGTTTCAAGGGTTTCTAAGGAGGCACTGATATACTCCTTTTGATCTACCCATTCTGTCAAAGCCGTTCTGATTTCGCCAAGGGTAGCTGGTTTGCTGACTTTCACTCTACTTTCTACAATTTTGGTTAATTCATTCAGGCCGTAAGGATTGATATCAACCTCCGTCAACCGGCGTGGGTCAATTAAGAGGTGCCCAAATTCATCAAGAAAGCATGCATTAATTCTACATAGGCCTGCAACTATATTAGCAACACCGTTCACCCGACGCAGGTGAATTAAGAGACGGCTATTTTTATCATAAAGATGTGTCTCAAACCCCCATAGGGCTGCACTAACAACTATTTCCCGCTCTTCGGGTGTTAGCCGGCCTCCGTAGCGGCGATCTTCCTTTGCTTTATTTATATCCAGATACCAGGGTAATCCAGCAAATTCATCTGCCATGTTTTCCCATACATTATTGATTCTTTCAGTTATTTTGCGAAAGAGTTCCTTAGGCTGCTGTTGTAAGAAATCTGAGCGATCACTCACCAAAATGTCACGCTCCCAGGTTTCTCTATAAAAATTGATGAATTCGCCAACGGTCGGGTATACAGGGTTTTCTGCTTTATGTTTGTCAGCTAAAAAATATAAAATGCTGTCTACACCCCGTAATCGGTGAGGTTTGCTACCGGTGTCTGGTTGATGGGAAGCTTGGCGCAGGGCTAAGCCCCATCCCGCCAGAATAGCTGGGTCTTGTTGAAAGAAAAGGTAAGGATCCAGTTTTACAAAAGCTTTGTAGGCTTCTTCAAGGATTTCATCTGTAGGAGTGCCTGAGATCTGTCTTAATGCTCTTTGAGCTGCTCTGCGATCGGATCTTGGAACTTCCTCAGTTCTTGCCATTTTCAGGGTTGCTTTAAAAATCCGTTTAGGGGTAATCATAGGAACCTGCCTTACTTTTATGATAACGTTCCATCTCGTTACCATAAAAGAAACGGTCCGGCAAGTGCTTTTTAGAATGCCATTAAAATCTGAGTTGGCAGACAGGATAAATTATTTTAAGCTATAGCCCTTATGATAAGAAAGTATGCCACGATTATAGCTATTTCTATGTTGGTCTGGGGGATAACCTATGGTCAAGGTTTTGCTCAATACCCTGAACTGACCTATAAACATTATCCATCCATTAGACTGGCGGTTAATACCATCGTGATTGATCAGACTTATCGTCAGCCCATGCCTAACCTTCCTATTGAGGTAGAGCACGTGGATCATCTTTCACCGCTTAATCCATCCCAGTCTATTAAGCGTTGGGCAGAGCAGCGTTTGCAGGCAGCAGGAGGGGACTACAATGCACGTGTAGCGATTATTGAGGCCAGCATGTTAAAAGTGCCGTTAGAAAAAGATGAATCCTTTATCGGCTGGTTTAAAGATGAGCTGGGTCATCGATATGACCTTACCCTGGATGTTTTTGTTGAGGTTTTGGATCCACGCGGGTTTGTGGTGGCTTCAGCTAATTCAGTGGTGCGACGATCTATTAGTTTACCAGAATCAGCCTCTTTGGCTGAAACCCAGGATGCCTGGTTTAAAATGACAGAAACAGCCATGCAAGACCTGAACGAGGAACTTCCTAACGCGATGTATGAATATTTAGGACTGTTTATCTTGAAAGACTGGGAAGGTGAATCAGTTGCGCCAGAAACTGGGCAGGAATAAAATATAAATTACAAAAAGCTCTAGCCGGCCCAGGAGCATTCCCACAATTAGAAACCATTTGGAGAGATCACTTAAACTGGCAAAGTTGCCGTTGGGTCCAATAATATCTCCGGCCCCTGGCCCAATATTGGAAATAGCAGAAGCTGCTCCGGAAAATGCGGTGACAAAATCCAACCCGGTTAAACTTAAAAGAATGGCCAAAGACACAAAGCTGAAGATATAAAGAAAGAAAAAGCTTAAAACCGATGTGGTGACATCTTCAGAAATTGGCTGGTCTCCATACTGGGAAATGAAAACGCCGTGAGGCTGCAAGAGCCGTTTAAATTGGGTTTCGGTATGGGCTGCCAGAATCTGAAAACGGAAGATTTTTATGCCACAGGTCGTAGAGCCAGCGCATCCACCAATAAACATCAGAGTCAAAAGAAAGCTAACAATAAACCCACCCCACAGATTATAGTTGGCTGTGGAATAGCCGGTCCCGGTTAGCAGAGAGATCGAATTAAAAGCACCATACCTAAAGCTGTCAGCAAAGTCATAACTGCCGCTGAAATATAAGGTTAAGCTTACCAGACAGATGGCCCCTACGACGACGACGGCAAATCCACGCGCCTGGGTATCTTTCAGCATGGCGGCAAAGTTTCCATTGATCATCCGCAAATATTGGATAAACGGCAAGCACGCCAGAATCATAAATACCGTTATAATGGTATCAATTGTTGTCGAGTCAAAATATCCGACTGATTTATCATAGGTGGAATATCCGCCTGTTGCTAATGTGGTCATGGCGTGGTTGATGGCATCAAAGTCATTCATGCCTGCCATGCGTAAAGACAAATAGCACAAAAATGTCAGGCCAATGTAAATCAGGACAATCCCTGCCACAATATCTACAGCCTTGGGCATAATTTTTTCTGCCCGGCCAGAGGAGAACTCCATCTGGAAAAGTTGCATCCCCCCGACCTGTAGTTGCGGCAGGATAGAGACTGCCATCGCCAGAATTCCAACACCTCCTAGCCACTGCAGCAAGGATCGCCAAAATAAAATACCCGGGGGCATGTGTTCCAGGTTACTTAAAACGGTGGACCCGGTTGTGGTAATTCCTGATACGGCCTCAAAGAAAGCATCGGTAAAAGACAAAGAGAGTTCCGAATACATTAAAGGCAGGGCACCGAAAAGACCGATCAACATCCACGCAATAACTGACAGCAAGAACGCATCA
>JANQSM010000170.1 GCA_028284025.1 Alphaproteobacteria bacterium
CCATGATTGCGGGTTTTTCAATCAGTTCCTCCAGGCGGCGAATATACTTGATCGCCCGCGGCGGCAGATCCGCATAGCTACGTGCACCCCGCGTACTACATTGCCAGCCTTCCATGGTTTCATAAATAGGTTCCACTTGTTCTTGCTCCTGCTGGTTGGCAGGATAATAGTCCAGTTGGCGGTTGCCCAGTTTATAGCCCACACAAACCTTGATTTCCTCAAGTTCATCCAGCACGTCAAGCTTGGTTAATACGATGCCATCAATACCGCTGAATTTTAAAGCCTGGTTGACCATCACCGCATCAAACCAACCGCAGCGACGCTTACGCCCAGTCGTGGTACCAAACTCATGGCCTTTTTCACCTAAGTATTGGCCCACTTCGTTATCCTGTTCAGTTGGGAATGGCCCCTCCCCCACCCGCGTGGTATAGGCTTTTGTAATGCCCAGTACCATGCCGATATTTTTTGGCCCAATACCGGACCCAACGGCTGCTGTTCCTGCCACCGTGTTTGAACTCGTAACATACGGATACGTTCCGTGATCCACGTCCAGCATCGCACCTTGGGCACCTTCAAACAGAATCTTTTTGCCCAGCTTGTTGGCTTTGTCAAGTGTGCGCCACACCGTATCCGCATAGGGCAGCAGAAAGGTTGAAATTTCACGCAATTGCTCCAGAATTTCTTCCTGGTTTACTTCCGGTTCTCCGGCACCACGCAAAATCATATTGTGATGCACAGCCAAACGCTCCAGCTTTTGCTTCAAGATATTCTCATCCGCTAAATCTGCCACCCGGATTGCCCGACGGGCTACTTTGTCTTCATAGGCCGGGCCGATCCCACGACCGGTGGTCCCAATCTTTTTCTTGCCAAGTGCTTTTTCCCGCGCCTTGTCGACAGCAGCATGCACCGGCAAGATTAAAGGCGCATTGTCTGCGATCCTCAAGTTTTCCGCAGAAATATCCACACCCTGCTCACGCACCCGCTCAATCTCGGATTTCAAGGCCCATGGATCAATCACCACACCGTTTCCAATGATAGAAAGCTTGTTGCGGCGGACAACGCCTGACGGCAGCAAATGCAGCTTATAGGTTGTGCCGCTAATGACCAGTGTGTGTCCGGCATTGTGGCCACCTTGAAAGCGCACCACCACATCGGCCCGCTCAGAAAGCCAGTCAACAACCTTCCCTTTTCCTTCATCCCCCCATTGTGATCCGACAACCGCTACGTTGGTCATTACCTCTCCTTCATAATTTACTTCACAAGAGTTCCTAAAGTAATTTATCGTGCTGAAGAATCAATAAAATAAAGCAATCTATGAATTTCGACCAAATTGTTGCAATCTCAATCATTGTCTCGGCCCTAGGTTTGTTTATCTGGGGGCGTTTACGCTATGACATGGTTGCCCTGGTGGGACTTATGTCAGCGGTGATTCTTGGGATTGTCCCTGCGAGAGAGGCCTTTTACGGCTTTGGCCACCCTGCAGTCATTACGGTCATTGCGGTTCTTATTATCTCTAAAGCCTTGAATAACAGCGGAATTGTAGCCGCTATTTCAGCTGGTATTAAACCAGTGCAAAAAGTTGCTACGCTCCAGATCATCTTCCTGACTGTTGCAGTAGGCGCGCTTTCTGCTTTTATGAACAATGTAGGTGCATTGGCTTTGATGATGCCTGTGGCTTTACAACAAGCGGTACAATCAGGAAGGT
>JANQSM010000176.1 GCA_028284025.1 Alphaproteobacteria bacterium
CAAAACTAGGGGCAGATCTGGATCTTCTGGAAAAGAATGCGTACCATTTCTGTTGGGTGGTGGACTACCCGATGTATGAATTTGATGAAACGACGCAAAAGATAGATTTTTCTCATAATCCATTTTCCATGCCACAAGGTGGACTGGAAGCTTTGGAGAATCAAGACCCACTGGAAATCAAGGCGTGGCAGTATGATTTGGTGTGTAACGGAGTGGAAATTTCTTCTGGAGCCATTCGAAACCATTTGCCGGAAATTATGTATAAAGCCTTTGAAATCGCGGGCTATAGCAAGGATGAACTTGAAAAACAGTTTTCAGGAATGCTGAATGCTTTTAAATATGGTGCTCCTCCACATGGCGGGTCTGCCCCGGGGATTGATCGGATGGTAATGTTGTTGGCAGATACGCCAAACATTCGGGAAGTTATTGCTTTCCCGATGAATCAACAGGCGGAAGATTTAATGATGAACGCCCCGGCAGAAGTAAGTCCGACTCACCTGCGGGAATTGCATATTAAGGTGCATCTTCCTCCAGTGAAGAAAGATAAAACAAAAAAAGAGGACGCAGCGTAATTTTGTTGTTGCCTTTAAGGATTTTTTGAGATATTTTCACCCTTTCACAATTAAAAACGAATGAAAGGTAGAAAATATGTCAAACCAAAATCGGCAGTCCTCTGGACTTTTAAAAGCAATAGCAGTAATAAGTACTCTAAGTGCAATAGGTTTTATTTCTGCAAAAGTAGTGAGCGATCTTCAGTCTGACAAGAGAGATGCAGACAGTTCTGAAGTAGAGTTCTCACCAGCTGCAGTAGGTGCAGTTATTTTTAGAGGGTTAGAACGTGGCAATTGATCCACTTGATGGAAATGATGATGAATGGAGTGAAGAAAGAGAGCGCCATACGGAGCATCTTGTACAGTTTGATACAACAGATCGCCAGGTGAAGGAAGGTGCTGTCCTGACTGTCTCTACTTTAGCTGTTGTTTTATTGTGCGGATATGGGAGTCTGGGAACTTCTTATGATCCTGAAGCACGGACTTTTGTAGAAGCCTTGGGAGATCCTTTACCCACTTCACTACAAACCGCATGTCAGTGGAGCTTGGTTATAATGGTTCCCGTGTGCCTGTACTTTATGCATCAAACATTAAGTTTCATGTTGAAGCGCCAAAGGCTGGGGAGAGCTATTCGTGCCCATGAAGCGCAGCAGGCTCAAAGATAATAAGTCTAAGATCTTACTTAATGACCTTTAAACTGCTGGCGCCTTTTTTGCGATATTCGTTTTTTGCTTTATACAGGCGTTTGTCTGCCCTGTTATAAAGTGCCATTTCCTTACTTTTCGATGTGTAAGTGGTCAGTCCCAAGGACAGGCTCACCGGGATTTGTTCTCCTTGCCACAAGACAGGTGTGCTTTGGATGGTTTTCTGTAGTTGTTTCAATCGCTTTTTTGCCTTGGGCAGGTCGGTGTTGGTCATAACAAGGGCAAACTCATCACCGCCAATGCGCCCTACCACATCAGTTTTTCTTAAAGCTGTATGCAGTTGGGTGGCAATTTCTCTTAAAACAGCATCTCCTGCTAAATGACCATATACATCATTAATACGTTTAAAATGGTCAATATCGCAAAGAACAAACACACCTTTTTGGTTAGACCGTACTGCATTTGCCAAAACCCGACGTAATTGCTGGTTGAATCCACGTTTATTCAATAAATTTGTGTCTTCGTCAGTTGTGGACAGTTCTTTTAGGTGGGTAATCTTTTCCTGTAAACTGGCAATTTTATGTTCGGCTTCTGAAATTGCCGTCAACGCTACCTTCAATAGCATGCTGGAATTCCCCATGCCGTTGGCTTTGTGGTTCTCTAATTCTTCAATAAATTCAAGGATATGTGAGATCTCTTCTCGCTGAGTAGTTTTCTCATCGCTTAAGAAAATATCAAGTAGATTCATGCCCTGTCTCCTGTTTTGTGAATTATGGCAAAGGCGATGCAAAACCAGTGCCAAAAAAGGCTCAGATTGTATGCACTTTCAAGGTTTTGTTAACATTTGTCTGGCTAAATGACAGGACGAGGCCGGGGTGTTTTCAGGCTGGTACAGCCTTTTAAAATGCGCTATATAATGAGAAAACCACTGCTTAAGGAGTAAAGTTTGGAAGATATTCAACAAGA